>NZ_AQOK01000811.1:0-12464 GCF_000364645.1 Xanthomonas sp. SHU 308
AGCGCCTGCATGGCTGGGGCGTGCTGCGTGCGCCGTACCCTCACCCCAACCCCTCTCCCGACGGGAGAGGGGCTATTAGCTGCCTCAGCCTCTGCAAATCCCAAATCCCCAATCCCCGCCCCCAGGCATGTGCCACAAGCTGGGCACCGCGATGCTGGACTTGCCCGGCCCCAGACGCTAGCGTGCAAAGCGTTTTTGTCGTTTCAGGGGTAACCATGAACAACGCTGCCGCGCCGCGCCAGCTCACGTTCCGTGCCGTGGTGCTGGCGATCGTGCTGGCCGTGGTGCTGTCCGCCGCCAATGCCTACCTCGGTCTGTTCGCCGGCCTGACCATCGCCACCGCGATTCCGGCGGCGGTGGTGTCGATGGGGGTGCTGCGCCTGCTCGGCGGCGGTTCCATCCTCGAGAACAACATCGTGCAGACCGGCGCCTCGGCCGGTTCCTCGATCGCGGCCGGGGTGATCTTCACCATCCCGGCGCTGGTGATCATGGGCTACTGGCCGGACTTCAAGTACTGGTGGGTGCTAGGCATCGCCGGCATGGGCGGCCTGCTCGGGGTGCTGTTCTCGGTGCCGCTGCGGCGCTCGATGATCGTCGAGGATCCGCTGCCGTTCCCGGAGGGCAAGGCCGCCGCGGAAGTGCTCAAGGCCGGTGAGAATCCCGGGCCGGGGCTGAAGATCCTGGGTCTGTCGGCGGCGATCGGCGGGTTGGTCAAGCTCGGCGCGGCCAGCGGCCTGAAGGTGATTCCGGATACCTGGGCGCAGGCCGCGTACATCGGCAGCAGCAAGATGGTCGGCTACGTCGGCACCAATCTGTCGCCGGCGTTGCTGGGCGTGGGCTACATCGTCGGGCTCAACGTCGGCATCGTGGTGCTGTCCGGCTCGATCCTGTCCTGGCATATCGCCATCCCGCTCTATCAGCAGTTCTTCATGGGCTCCGACCCGGCGCTGGCGCAGAGCCTGGCCAATGCGCCGGCGGCCGAGGCTGCGTTTGGGATCTGGGGCGAAAAAGTCCGCTACCTCGGTGTGGGTGCGATGCTGATCGGCGGCGTGTGGACGCTGTTCTCGCTGCGCAAGTCGCTGCTGTCGGGCGTCAAGAGCGGCTTCGCCGCGGCGCGCAAGAGCACCGGCGGCGCCGCGGTGGCCGAGACCGACCGCGACCTGCCGATGAAGTGGATGCTGGTCGCGCTGCTGCTATGCACGCTGCCGCTGCTGGGCCTGTACCAGGCCATCGTCGGCCAGTGGCACGTCAGCGTGCCGATGACCCTCATCATGATCGTCGCCGGTTTCCTGTTCGTCTCGGTGTCCGGCTACCTGGCCGGCCTGATCGGCTCGTCGAACAACCCGGTCTCCGGCATCACCATCTCCACCATCCTGTTCGCCTCGGCGGTGCTGGTGCTGCTGCTCGGGCGCGATTCGCCGATCGGCGCGGTAGCCGCGATCATGATCGGCGCAGTGGTGTGCTGCGCCGCGGCGGTCGGCGGCGACAACCTGCAGGATCTGAAGACCGGCTACCTGGTCGGCGCCACGCCATGGAAGCAGCAGTTGATGCTGGCCATCGGCGCATTCTCCTGTGCGCTGATCATGGCGCCGGTGCTGAACCTGCTCGCAGAGGCGTACGGGATCGGCAGCAAGACGCTTCCGGCCCCCCAGGCGGTGTTGATGGCCTCGGTAGCCAAGGGTCTGTTCGGTGGGACACTGCCGTGGACGATGATTGCGATCGGCGCCGGTGTCGGTGCGGCGATCATCGCGTTTGACGAATGGTTGAAGAAGACGGGCAAGCGCTTTCGCGTGCCGGTGCTCGCCGCGGCGATCGGCATCTACCTGCCGCTGGAGCTGATGGTGCCGATTTTCCTTGGTGGCCTGATCGCCCACTTGGTCGAGCGTTTCCACAAGATTCGCGCCGATGACGAGGAAGGGCGAGATCGCGTGCATCGTCCAGGCGTGTTGTTTTCAGCGGGTCTTATCACCGGCGAGGCGTTGATGGGCATCGGCATTGCGCTTCCGATCGTCATCACCAACAACAAGAACGTGCTGGCGCTTCCCGAGGCCTATCACCTCAACCAGTGGTACGGCCTGGCGCTGCTGGCCTTCGTCGGCTGGCTGCTGTACCGCACCGGCCGCAAGGGCGAAGCCGCGGCCGCGCCGCGCACGTAACCGGCGCAATCGCCTCCTGCAACGCAACATCCGAAGCCCGGCCCCGCGCCGGGCTTCGCTTTTTCCGGCCGGGCCCGCGCGCCGCACGTGCCGATCCCATCAGCTTCTCGCTGGCTGCTCCGCGCCGCGTGTGTCGCAAAGACCGAATCTTGCCCGGGCCGCGTGCGCCTCCCGCGGTCCGCCTCACCACCGAGGCCAGCTTCGGCACCGGCCTGCTGCACTTTGCCGTATCAGTGCCTCGCGGCCACTCCCGATCCACCACGCTCATCCGGCCGCGGTATGGCCACGGTCCGCTTGCTATCCGAAACCGGGTCAGTGCGGGTCTTCGTAATCACAGCCGAGCCAGCACCTCGCTCTTCCCAATCCCCAATCCCGATTCCCCAATCCCGGCCCCTCCATGACTTCAGTCCTTTGCGCCACGCCCACTACGGCCCCTACCATCGACGTTTTGCCGTGTTCCGGAGACGCCCGATGACCCTGCGCTACGCCTTGCTGCCCCTGGCCCTGCTGACCGCGCTGCCAGCGCTGGCCGCCACCCGCGGTTTCGAAGTTCGCGACATGGTCGCCCTGGACCGGGTGTCCTCGCCGCTGCTGACGCCCGACGGCGGCACGGTGGTCTTCGCCAAGCGGCAGATGGACAAGGCGCTGGAGAAGTCCAGCACCAGCCTGTGGCTGCGCGACCTGCGCACCCGCGATGCGGCGCCGCCGAGGCGGCTGACCCCGGAAGGCTGGAACGTCAACTCGCCGGAGCTGTCGGCCGACGGCAAGACCGTCTACTTCCTCAGCGCCAAGTCCGGCCGCCAGCAGCTGTACGCGCTGCCGCTGGCCGGCGGCGCGCCGCGCCAGCTCACCGATTTCGCGCTGGACGTGGACAGCTACCGCATCGCGCCGCAGGGCGACCGCGTGGCCTTCAGCGCCGGCGTGTTCCAGGACTGCGGCTCGGACCTGGCCTGCACGCAGAAGCGCCTGGACGCCAAGAAGCAGTCCAAGGCCACCGGCGTGGTGTTTGACCAGTTGTTCGTGCGCCACTGGGATACCTGGAACGACGGCCGCCGCAACAGCCTGTTCGTCGCGCCGCTGCCGGCCGGCGCCAAGGCCAAGCCGGTGGCCGGCGCCTCGGCGGTCAGCGTGACCCTGGCCGGCGACATCCCCTCCAAGCCGTTCGGCGGCAGTGAGGACTACACCTGGGCGCCGGACGGGCAGTCGCTGGTCGCCAGCGTGCGCGTGGCCGGCCGCGAGGAACCGTGGTCGACCAACTTCGACCTGTACCGGCTGGACGCCGCCGGCAAGGCCGCGCCGGTCAACCTGACCGCGTCCAACCCGGCCTGGGACGCCGGCCCGGTGTTCTCCGCCGACGGCAAGACGCTGTTCTACCGCGCGATGAAGCGCCCCGGCTTCGAGGCCGACCGCTTCGGCCTGATGGCCATGGACGTGGCCAGCGGCAAGACCCGCGAGATCGCTCCGCAGTGGGACCGTTCCGCCGGCGAGATCGTGCTGTCGGCCGACGGCAAGACCGTCTACACCACCGCCGACGACATGGGCCAGCACCCGCTGTTCGCGGTCGACGTGGCCGATGGCAAGGTCCGCACCGTGGCCGCCGACGGCAGCGTCGGCTCACCGGTCCTGGCCGGCAACACCCTGGCCTTCACCCGCAACAGCCTCAAGAGCGGCGACCAGATCATGGTCGCCGATGCCGACGGCCAGCAGCCGCGCGCCATCACCCCCAGCGCCAGCGAACTGCTACCGGACGTGAAGTTTGGCGACTACGAGCAGTTCTCGTTCAAGGGCTGGAACAACGACACCGTGCACGGCTATGTGGTCAAGCCGTACAACTACCAGGAAGGCAAAACCTATCCGGTGGCGTTCCTGATCCACGGCGGCCCGCAGGGCAGCTTCGGCAACGGCTGGAGCTACCGCTGGAACCCGCAGACCTATGCGGGGCAGGGCTACGCGGTAGTGATGATCGACTTCCACGGTTCCACCGGCTACGGCCAGGCTTTCACCGATGCGATCAGCCAGCACTGGGGCGACCGCCCGCTGGAAGACCTGCAGAAGGGCTGGGACGCGGCGCAGAAGCAGTACGGCTTCCTCAACGGCGACAAGGCCTGCGCGCTCGGCGCCAGCTACGGCGGCTACATGGTCTACTGGATGGCCGGCAACTGGAACAAGCCGTGGAAGTGCCTGGTCGACCACGACGGCGTGTTCGACAACCGCATGATGGGCTACGCCACCGAGGAGCTGTGGTTCAGCGAGTGGGAGAACGGCGGCACGCCGTGGCAGAACCCGGCCGGCTACGAGAAGTTCAACCCGATCCTGCACGTGGACAAGTGGAAGGTGCCGATGCTGGTGATCCATGGCCAGCAGGACTTCCGCATCCCGATGGAGCAGGGCCTGGCCGCGTTCGGCGCGCTGCAGCGCAAGGGCATCGAGTCCAAGTTCCTGTACTTCCCGGACGAGAACCATTGGGTGCTGAAGCCGCAGAACAGCATCCTCTGGCACGACACGGTCAACGGCTGGCTGAAGCAGCATATCGGGGAGTGAGGGGACCTGGGGCTCGGGATTCCGGGCCCCTTTTCGGTCATGGCCCAGGTCCCGGGATTCGGGATTCGGGATTTTCCGCGATCCCGGTAACCCGATCGCCCTTGTTGGAGGGGCTTCAGCCCCGACGCCTTACCAATGAAGCGTCGGGGCTGAAGCCCCTCCCACAAAAACAACAGGGCGCTTGCAGCGCATCGCTCCTGCGAATTCACCCGCCCTTCGGTGCTTCTTTCGATCTTTGTTGACACCTCCAAACCTCCAACCGCGGCGCACGAATCCCGAATCGCCACTCCCGAATCCCCGCGCCACAGCCCGATGCCCTCGACGCCCCTGATCACCAACGACATCGTCATCTTCGGCCTGATCGCCGCCACCCTGGGCGCGGTGTTCTGGACCGCGGCGCGGCCGTCGGGATTTTGGAAGCGCTTCTACGGCATCGTGCCGGCACTGTTGCTGTGCTACCTGATTCCCGGCATCTACAACACCGTCGGGCTGATCGACGGCCAGCACAATTCGCTCTACAACCCGGTCGCGCGCGATGTGCTGCTGCCGGCGGCGCTGGTGCTGCTCACCCTCACCATCGATCTCAAGGGCATCCTGCGGCTGGGGCCGAAGCTGGTGGCGATGTACCTGGGCGCGTCCTTCAGCATCATGCTCGGCGCGGTGGTCGCGTTCCAGGTGATGAAGTGGCTGCATCCGGTGACCGTGGCCGGCGACACCTGGGCCGGCATGGCCGCATTGGCCGGCAGTTGGATCGGCGGCGGCGCCAACATGCTGGCGATGCGTGAGGTGTTCCAGGTCGATGCCACCACCTTCGGCCAGTTCGCGGTGGTCGACGTCGGCGTCGGCTACGTGTGGATGGCGCTGCTGATCTTCTTTGCGCAACGTGCGCCGGCGATCGATGCGCGCACGGGCGCCGACACCCGTGGCATCGACGACCTCAAGCAGCGCATCGCCCACTTCCAGGCTCAGCACGAACGCGTGGCCAGCCTCACCGACCTGATGCTGATCGTCGGCGTGGCCTTCGGCGCGGTCGGCCTGGCGCATGCGATCGCCACTCCCACGGCGGCGTGGTTCGACGCGAACGTGAGTTGGGCCAAGCAATTCAGCCTCGGCTCGCCGTTCGTGTGGGTGGTGGTGCTGGCGACCACCTTCGGCCTGCTGCTCAGCTTCACCCGCGCACGCACGCTCGAGGGCGCCGGCGCCTCGCGCATCGGCACGCTGCTGCTGTATTTCCTGATCGCCTGCATCGGCATGCAGATGGATCTGCTGGCGCTGTTCGACCGGCCCTGGATCTTCGCGCTCGGCCTGATCTGGCTCATCGTGCACGTTCTGCTGCTGCTGGCGCTGGGCAAGCTGCTGCGGGTGCCGTTCTTCTACTTCGCGATCGGCTCGCAGAGCAACGTCGGCGGCCCGGCCTCGGCGCCGGTGGTGGCGGCCGCGTTCCATCCGGCGCTGGCCCCGGTCGGCGTGCTGCTGGGCACGATGGGCTACGCCACCGGCACGTACCTGGCCTATCTGGTTGGGATCACCCTGCGCGCGATGGCCGGCGCTGGCTGAGCGGCGGCGGCGTGACCGCCGCAGCCTGTTCGCGTGCGGCAGCGCGATGCGGGGGCCGGCGCTGGGACTGCCGCCGTACATCGCGGGCGTGGATCTGGGGCGCTGCGTCCGGCGGTGTGCCTGCGAAACTGCTGGTCTGGGTGGTGGACGCCACGGCAGGCGTCGGCGTGGACGCCTGCCGTGATGCAGTCGCAGGCGGCGACTACTGCATCGCCACGCTGCGCTGCCGTTCTTCCTGCTGCTGTGGCGGCGCCTGCAGGTTCTGTTGCTGCAACTGGCCGACGTTGGCCTGCGACGGCTCGTGGGCCGCGGCCGCGGTCTGGACTTGGCTGCGCAGGTGCGCCGGGTTCTCCGGTTGCCCCTGGACCGCGAACAGTCGGTCGCCATCGCGGCTGGGCAGCACCTGGTCGATGCGCTGCAGGCCGTCCTGGCCGGCGCGCGCGGCGACGCTGGCGGCGGTGTTGAGGAAGGCTGCGTCGTCGTGCAGGCCGAGCCGGTCGCGCTGGCCGTCCAACTGCACCACCGCGTCGTTGAACAGGCGGCTGCCGGTCGACAGCGAACCCGATTGCGCCTGGCTCTGGACCTGACCCTGGCTCTGGTTCTGCGCCAGGTCCTCGGCCTTCATCACCGAATCGATGCCGTGCAGGTCCAGGCGATGCTTGAGCATCATCCCGGGGATCAGGCGCTGGCCGAACGACAGCGGGTCCGGTTCCGGCAGCTGGATCTGGTGGCCGGCGGCGTCGGGCATCAGGCCGCGGGTCAGCAGGTTGTCTTCCTGCAGGTAGGTCAGCAGTTCGTTCTTGACGTGATAGCCGCGGATCAGCCCGTCGGCGGCATAGGCCTTGGCCGCGTCGGCATCCAGCCCTTCGCGCTCGAGCGTCTTGTTGTTGACCCCGGCGGCGTTGAAGGTCACCGCCGGCACGTCGTTGACCATCGACGAGGCCGCGGCCAGGCCGCCACCCAGCGAGTGCCCGGAGATCAGCAGGTTGTCGCCGAAGGCCTGCTTGGCCTGGCTGCCGAGCTGGATCGCCGAGGCGTACTGTGAGTCGGAAAAGCCCAGGCCCTGGCCGAGGTTGTGTTTCCAGTCCTTCAGTTCGTCGGTGCCGCAGAAGCCCAGCACCACGTTGCCCTGCGGGTTGCGGTAGAACGCGGCATCGAAGCCGCTCTTGGCGTCGTGCTGCAGGCTGGGATCGATGCCGGCGCGCTGCAGCGCGGCGTCGTCCATGCGCGACCAGCCGTCGGGCAGCGCGGCGAAGGTCTCGGCGCCGCCGGCGCGGCGTTCGGCCGCGGTGTGGTAGAGGTCCTGCAGCAGCGGCGGTAGTTGCCGGTCCACGGCCTGCGGCTGCTGGCCGCGGACGGCGTCGGAGAAGGAGGTGGACGGATCGGACGGGGAAAGATCGTTCTGGTTCATGCGCGGCTCCGTGCGAATGTGGCGACCGACCGCGTCAGCGGCTCGCTTCCAACGGGATGGCGTGGGCGCTCAGCCAGGCGCGCACGTCGTTGCGGACCTGCTGCGCGTTGGCGTTGAGCAGGCGCTCGGGCGTGTTGAAGAAGTACGCCTGGAAGGTCTTGCCCTGGGCGTTGCGCAGGCTCGGATCGACCCCGGCCTGCAGCAGCCTGGGCACCCACGGATTGCCGGCGCTGCTCTGCGCGGCCAGGTGCAGCAACGAGTTGCCGGTGGCGTCGACCCGCTTCGGATCGGCGCCGGCCTTGAGCAGCAGTTCGATCTGCGCGTCGCGCTTGCTCTGCACGGCGCGGAACAGCGGCGTCCAGTTCGCGCGCGCACTCACCGGATCGACCGGGGCGCCGTGCTGCAGCAGGATCTCCAGGTATTGCGGATCCTTGGCCATGGCGGCCATGTGCACCACGGTTTCCTGATCCATGCCCGGCAGCGACGGGTCGGCACCGGCGTCGAGCAGCGCCGCCAGCGCGCGCGGCTGTTCGTTCCAGATGGCCCATTCGAGCAGGGTGACGTTCTGGTCGCCGTGCGCGGACAGGTCCGTGCTGGGCGCCAGGGCGGCGATGCGGGCGACGTCGCCGCGCGCGATGGCGGCGGCGATGTCGGCGAGTGCGGGGTCGCGGAACGCGACCGAATGATCCTGCAGCGAGGCTGACATGGCGGAATGCTCCTTGGCGCCGGACTGTGCGGCGCAACTGACCGAGAAGAACAGCGAGGTCGCGAGTGCGATCAGGGCGGGGACGGGCGTACGCATGCAAGGCTCCTTTCCTGTTCGCGGTCCTGGGATGACGGCGCACGTCCTGGCGCCGTTGCCGATGCTAGCAGCGGATCGCAGTGGTGTTGTGCCAGTTTTGTGACGCGGTCTGCGAATCTCTGGTGGCGTCCCGCCAGGCGGTCCATCGTTTAACCGGAAACAAACGCTTGGCGGCCGGGATATCGCCGAGATGCGATTGCTGCCGCGAGCGGGCAGGGCGGACAGGCAGCGCCGCAGGCGCATGCAGCGTGTGCGCATGGGATCGGCCGTGCTGTCGCGACTGCAGGCGCCGCACAGGCGAGGGACATGTGCGCAGCGGCATAATGGATGTTTTCCCAAAGGAGCGCGCGATGACGGCGACCCCCTTCGACCTGGTGATCAGCGATTGCGACGGCGTGCTCGTCGACAGCGAAGTGCTGGCCGACCGGGTGATGCTCGACGCGCTGGGCGCCTATGTGCCGCGGGCCGAACTGGAACGCTTTCTTGCGGGCAGCTTCGGCCTCACCGCACAGGAAATCGTGCAGCGCGTGCAACGGCAGTACGCGCTGGCGCTGCCGCCGGGCCTGTGCCAGGAGATCCGCACACGCTCGGAGGCGCTGATTGCCGCCGAGGTGCAGCCGATCGACGGTGTGCGCGAGGCCTTGCTGGCGTTGCCGCTGCCGCTGGCGGTCGCCTCCAACAGCATGCGCGAGAGCGTGGTCGCCTCGGTGGCGCGCGCCGGCCTGCATGAGCGTGTCGGCGAACGCATCTTCAGCGCCGACATGGTGGCGCGGCCCAAGCCCGCGCCGGACGTGTATCTGCTGGCGGCGCGCACGCTGGAGGTGGCGCCGGAACGCTGCCTGGTGATCGAGGACAGCGTCACCGGCGCCAGCGCCGCGCTGGCCGCGGGCATGACCGTGATCGGTTTCACCGGCGCCGCGCACATCCCCGCCGGACATGCCGCGACCCTGCGCCAGCTCGGCGTGGCCGCGGTGATGGAACATATGCGCGAGTTGCCGCAGACCTATGCGGAACTGGTGCGCGCCGCGGCGGCCTGAAGAGCGGGGATTGGGGAATCGGGATTGGGGAATGGGAGCGGCGCCGCGAGTGCATGGCATCCGCGTGCTTCTCTGTAAGAGCGGCTTTAGCCGCGATGCCTTGTCGGTAATGCGTCGCGGCTGAAGCCGTTCCTACAACAGCCAAGCGGCGATGCTCATTGCAAGCATCGCCGCAGTTTCATCACGATCAACGCCGCCTTCGCCGAATACCTTCAGGCGCTCGCCACCAATCCCAAATCCCGACTCCCCAATCCCCGCCTTTCAACAACAGCGAAACCCGCTCTTGCCGCCGTACCGCGCCTCCTGGCGCTCGCGGAAGAAGGTCTTGTAGTCCATCGGCTCGCGGTCCGGATGCTTTTCCAGCATGTGCCGCACGTAGTTGTCGTAGTCGGGAATGCCGCAGCACAGCCGCGCGGTCTGCACCAGGCGCCGCCATAGCCGGCGGTGCGCCTGGTACTGCCCGACCGGAACCAGGGCGCCGGCCATTACAGGTCCGCCATCTGGTGCGGCTGCAGGGCCACGTACGCGGTCTCGCGGTCGCTGCGCTGCGGGTTGCGGCGCGCGGCAAGAATGGTCTTGATCGCGTAGACCAGCACCGCGAACACCACGCACAGGAACAGCACGGTCAGCCCGGTGTTGACGTAGGCATTGGTGACGATCTGCTGCATCTGCGCCACCGACTTGGCCGGTGCTGTGATGGTGCCGCTGGCGATGGCGTCCTGGAACTTGTGCGCCTGCGCCATGAAGCCCTGCGACGGGTTGCGGTCGAAGATCTTGATCAGGCCGGCGTAGGTGGTGCAGATCAGCAGCCATACCGCCGGCACCGCGGTCACCCAGGCGTAGCGGTCGCGCTTCATCTTGAACAGCACCACCGTGCCCAGCATCAGCGCGATGCCGGCCAGCATCTGGTTGGAGATGCCGAACAGCGGCCACAGCGTCTGGATGCCGCCGAACGGATCGACCACGCCGGTGTACAGCAGGTAGCCCCACAGGGCCACGCAGCCGGCGGTGCCGATGATGTTGGCGGTCCACGACTCGGTCTTCTTCAACGCAGGGATGAAGTTGCCGAGCAGGTCCTGCAGCATGAAGCGGCCGGCGCGGGTACCGGCGTCCACCGCGGTGAGGATGAACAGCGCCTCGAACAGGATCGCGAAGTGGTACCAGAAGGCCATCATCGCGTCGCTGCTGTTGGGGATGGCCTGGTGCAGGATCTGCGCGATGCCCACGGCCAGCGTCGGCGCACCGCCGGCGCGATGCAGGATGGTGGGTTCGCCGATCGCCGCGGCGGTGGCGGTCAGTTGCTCCGGGGTGATGGCGAAGCCCCAGGTGGTGCTGATGTGGTGCGCGGCGGCGGCGACGTCGGCGCCGATCACCGCGGCCGGGCTGTTCATCGCGAAGTACACGCCCGGGTCGATGATCGAGGCCGCCACCAACGCCATCACCGCCACGAACGATTCCATCAGCATGCCGCCGTAGCCGATGTAGCGCATGTGCGACTCGTTGGCGAGCAGCTTGGGCGTGGTGCCCGAGGAGATCAGCGCATGGAAGCCGGACACCGCGCCGCAGGCGATGGTGATGAACAGGAACGGGAACAGGCCGCCCTTCCACACCGGGCCGTCGCCGCTGGCGGCGAACTGCGTGAGCGCCGGCATCTTCAGCTCCGGCATCACCACCAGGATGCCGATCGCCAGGGCGATGATGGTGCCGATCTTGAGGAAGGTGGACAGGTAGTCGCGCGGCGCCAGCAGCAGCCACACCGGCAGCACCGAGGCGACGAAGCCGTAGCCGATCAGCATCCAGGTGATCTGCGTGCCGGTGAAGGTGAAGGCCGGGCCCCAGGTGGGATCGGCGGCGACCTTGCCGCCGAACCAGATCGCCGCCAGCAGCAGGATCAGCCCGACCACCGAGATCTCGCCGATCTTGCCGGGGCGGATGTAGCGCATGTACACGCCCATCAGGATCGCGATGGGCATGGTCGCGATCACCGTGAACATGCCCCAGGGGCTTTCCGCCAGCGCCTTGACCACCACCATCGCCAGCACCGCCAGGATGATGATCATGATCAGGAAGGCGCCGAACAGGGCGATGGTGCCGGGCACCTGACCCATTTCCTCGCGGACCAGGTCGCCGAGCGAGCGGCCGTTGCGGCGGCTGGAGAGGAACAGCACCATGAAGTCCTGCACCGCGCCGGCCACCACCACGCCGACCACCAGCCACAGCAGGCCGGGCAGGTAGCCCATCTGCGCGGCCAGCACCGGCCCGACCAGCGGCCCGGCGCCGGCGATGGCGGCGAAGTGGTGGCCGAACAGCACGTGCTTGTTGGTCGGCACGTAGTCCAGGCCGTCGTTGTTGAGCACCGCCGGCGTGGCCCGGGTGGGGTCGAGCTGCATCACCTTGTCGGCGATGAACAGGCTGTAGAAGCGGTAGGCGATCAGGTAGATCGACACCGCGGCCACCACGATCCACAGCGCATTGATGTGTTCGCCGCGGCGCAGGGCGATGGTGCCGAGGCAGAACGCCGCCAGGATGGCGAGTGCGGCCCAGGCCAGCTTGGAAAACCCTTTCATGCAGAACGCTCCCCCGGAGATTGCCGCAAGGGTCGCCCCGATGGCCTGGGGGGTCAATGGCGGGGAGGGCCGAGGGGCTAGTACTTTGGTCGTAGACAGTCCTTGTGACGAACGGTGTGGCGGGGACGGACGGCGCAGCGCGCGAGTCCCTCTCCCCCCGGGAGAGGGGTTGGGATGAGGGTACGGGTGCGAAGCCCTCGCGAAGCCAGCCTGTGCGCGAGGCTGCGCCCGTACCCTCATCCGCCCCTGCGGGGCACCTTCTCCGGTGGAGAAGGGAAAGGCGTGAGCCCCTCTCCCGTCGGGAGAGGGGTTGGGGTGAGGGTACGGGGGCGAAGCCCTCGCGAAGCCACCCTGCGCACGAGGCTGCGCCCGTACCCTCATCCGCCCCTGCGG
>NZ_AQOK01000812.1:0-6161 GCF_000364645.1 Xanthomonas sp. SHU 308
GCGCAGCCCTCGCGAAGCCAGTCTGCGCACGAGGCTGTGCCCGTACCCTCATCCGCCCCTGCGGGGCACCTTCTCCGGTGGGAGAAGGGAAAGGCGCGAGCCCCTCTCCCCTCGGGAGAGGGGTTGGGGTGAGGGTCCGGGGCGAAGCCATCGCGAAGCCAGCCTGCGCACGAGGCTGCGCCCGCACCCTCATCCGCCCCTACGGGGCACCTTCTTCCAGGGGGAGAAGGGAAAGGCGCGAGCCCCTCTCCCCTCGGGAGAGGGGTTGGGGTGAGGGTCCGGGGCGCAGCCCTGGCGAACCCAGCCTGCACCAATGGGACAGCGCACGAGGCTGCGCCCGACGCACGAGGCTACGCCCGCACCCTCATCCGCCCCTACGGGGCACCTTCTCCCGGTGGGAGAAGCGAACCAGTCGCCGCAGACGATGGAACGATGGGTTGCGCCGGTCGCGGTTGGCCGCGGTGGCGGCGGCACCCACAGTAGGGAGCTCATCAGGAGATCGTCCGCCATGACCGCTTCCACCACCGTCGCCCCCGCGCGCATCCTGCGTGCCATTCGCGGCCACGCCACCGCCGACGGCGATGGGGGCAAGCTGACCCGCGTCATCGGCGGCGGTGCGCTGCCCGAACTGGATCCGTTCCTGCTGCTCGACGAGTTCGGCACCGACCGGGCCGAGGACTACGTCGGGGGCTTCCCCAGCCATCCGCACCGTGGCTTCGAGACCGTCACCTACATGCTCGACGGGCGCATGCGGCACAAGGACAACCACGGCAACGAGGGTCTGCTGACCCCGGGCAGCGTGCAGTGGATGACCGCCGGCCGCGGCCTGGTGCATTCGGAGATGCCGGAGCAGGAACACGGGCGCATGCGCGGCTTCCAGTTGTGGGTGAACCTGCCGGCGCGCGACAAGATGACCGCGCCGCGCTACCAGGAATTCGCGCCCGAGCGCATCCCGGTGGCGCAGCCGGCGCCGGGGGTGACGGTCAAGGTGATCGCCGGCCAGGTCGGCGAGGTGCACGGCCCGATCGCGCAGCCGGCCACCGACCCGCTGTATCTGGACATCGCGCTGGACGCCGGCACGCGCTGGGCGTTCGAACTGCCGGCCGGGCACAACGCCTTCGCCTACATGTTCGAGGGCGAGGCGGCACTGGGCGAGGGCGAGGCGGCGCGCGTGCTGCCGGCGCAGACGCTGGCGGTGCTCGGCGGCGGCGACCTGCTGCAGGTGCAGGCCGGCACGCAGGGCGCGCGGCTGATCCTGGTCGCCGGACGGCCGTTGCGCGAGCCGGTCGCGCGGCATGGGCCGTTCGTGATGAACACGCGCCAGGAACTGATGCAGGCCTTCGTGGATTTCCAGGAAGGGCGCTTCTGAGCGCGCGTTTCGCGCCGCATGTGGTGCGAGGGTTTGTTTCCTCGTAGCAGCGGCTTCAGCCGCGACGGCGTTATTGGGAATGCCTGTCGCGGCTGAAGCCGCTGCTACGGGAGACCGCAGTGCATGGCGCAGTGCGCCGCCTCAGCGCTCCAGCGCCAGGCTCGACTGGCGCATGTCCAGCCCCTGCACCAGCGACTGCAGGGTCTGCAGTTCCTGGGTGTCGGCGGCGTCGATCCACACCTGGGCGAACTGGCCCTTTTTCAGCTCCGCGACCGCGATCCGGCGCGAGGCCAGGCCCGGCAGGTCGGCACCGCCGAGGTCCGGCCGGTACCAGTACACCTGCTCGCCGGCGATGGCACCCTTTTCCTCGCGCAGCGTGCGCTGCAGCGGAATGTTCGGGTCGCGCGCGGTGAGCATCATGCCCAGCACCTGACGTCCGTCGGCGTCGCTGGCGCGGCAGACGATGAAGCCCTTGTCGCTGCGTTCGCTCCATTGCAGTTTGCTCTGCGGCGGCAGCGGTGGGCAGTTCTGTGCCTGCTGCGCGGTGGCGGCAGCGGCGGGCAACGCCGCCGCAGCGGTCAGCAGCGCCTTGCGCAAGAGTGTCTTCATTCGCGATGTTCCCCATACGCCGCGATGCGACGCGTTCGATCCATACGCACGCCTGCGGCGTCGTCTGCGGGAGCGCCCATCCTGTGCGGGATCCCGGCAGTGCATCCCCCGACGCAGTGCGTGTCCCGTGTGCGGTCACGCGTGCGCGGCCGCGTCTGCACCATAGCCCAGCATGGCCGCGCTGACAATTGGGATGCGGATTCCGGAATGTCCGTACGCGTGGTACGGCATGCCGGCACCCGCCCGGCTGCGCCGATCAGGCGGTTGCGGGCGCGGATCGCGGGGGGGGGGCGAGGGCGGTGGCGCTTCGCGTGTGCGGGGCGGTGGCCCGATGCAGGCCTGCCGCCGGCTCAGCGGCCGGGTTCGGGCAACGGAATGAATTCCTGGTCGTCGCCGGGGATCGTCCCGAAGCGGCCCTCGCGCCAGTCCTGCTTGGCCTGCTCGATGCGTTCCACCGAACTGGACACGAAGTTCCACCAGAGGTGGCGCGGGCCATCCAGCGGTTCCCCGCCCATCAGCATGGCCTTCAGCGGGGTCTTGGCGCGCAGCCGCCCGCGCGCGCCGGGCTCGGGCAGGACCAGGTGCCGCGCCGGGATGTCCACGCCGTCCAGTTGCGCCTCGCCTTCCAGGATGTACAGGGAGCGCTCGACGTGCCGCGCGTCCAGGTCGATTTCGGCGTCCGCTTCCAGGTCCAGGGCCACGTTGAGGGTGTCGGCGAACACCGTGACCGGCGATTCCTCGCCGTAGGCGCGGCCGGCGATCACCCGCAGCCACGCGCCGTCGCGGCGCTGCTGCGGCAGGCTGGCCGCGGTATGGTGGTAGAACGCCGGTGCGGTTTCTTCCGCCGATTTCGGCAGCGCCACCCAGGTCTGCATACCGTGCAGCGGATGCGCATGCTCACGCAGCGTGGTCGGTGTGCGTTCGGAGTGGGAGATGCCGCGGCCGGCGGTCATCCAGTTGACGTCGCCGGCGCGGATCACCTGGTCGGAGCCGAGCGAATCGCGGTGGCCGATCTCGCCGGACCACAGGAAGGTGACCGTGGCCAGGCCGATGTGCGGATGCGGGCGCACGTCCACGCCGTGGCCCGGCTCGAACACCGCCGGGCCCATGTGGTCGATGAAGACGAAGGGGCCGACGCTGCGCGCCTGCACGCTGGGGACGGCGCGGCGCACTTCGAAGCCGCCGATATCGTGGACGCGGGGGGCGATCAGGGTGGGCATGCCGGCGCTCGTGGTGGCAGGAACGGAGCGCAAGCTTCGCATGCGGACGCGTGGCACGGACGCCGGCGGCGCAAGACGCAATGTTCCGCGTGCCGCGGCGCTTGGTGTGCGCCTCTCGTGCGCAGGTGATGCGCGTTCTCAGGTGCGCATCGCGACACGACGCAGGCGACAGGCGACTGCGTGGATCCACGCCCCCGGGCGGGGGCGACCGATCGACGACGCCGGTGGCGACAACGCCATGTGGTTTCAATCCAACGCGTCCGCTTCGGACGCGACACGACAGTGCGGATGCGGCGAGTGCGCTTTCGCAGTCGCGCCAGCGGATGCCGAGGCTACAGCAAGCCCGGCTGGGCGATCGCCACCTCGCCGCGGCGCGAGGCCAGCCGATCGGCCAGCCGGGTCGGCTCCGGCAGACGATAGCCACGCAGGTAGCGCTGGGTCCACTGCAGCGCGCTGTCCACCGCCACACGATGGCCGGGCGAGACGATCAGCGGATTGCAGCGCAGCTTGCTGCGCAGCGCCCAGCCGACCACCTCGCCGCGATGCACGATGGGACTGTGGTCGCCGGCCTGCGCGCCGGGCTCCTCGAAGCGGCCGGCCAGCAAGGTCTTGGCCACGCCGATGCTGGGCAGCCCGGTGACCACGCCGAAGTGCGCGGCGATGCCGAGCCGGCGCGGATGGGCGATGCCCTGGCCGTCGACGAACACCAGGTCCGGCCGCTGCCGCAGCAGACCCAGCGCAGCCAGCAAGGCCGGCAGTTCGCGGAAACTCAGCAGACCTGGTACGTAAGCCATCGAGGTGGGCACGCGCGCGATCTCGGCCTGGTGCGGCTGCAGGGTCTGCGCGTCGAGCAGTACCGCGGCGGCGCGGGTGACCTGGCCGTCGTCCTCGAAGCCGACATCGAAGCCGGCCAGCCAGCGCGGCGGGTCGGGCACCTCGTCCTGCAGGCTGACCTGGCGCGCCAGCGTCGCCTGCAGCGCGCGCGCCTGCACGATGCTGCCGTCCCAGTCGCCGAATACGGAGTGCGTGGAAGGTTCCATGCGCCGATGATCGCGCCACGGTCGTGGCTGGGGTGTGCAGGGGCTGGGAATCGGGAATGGGGAATGGGGAATCGCAACGGCTTTGTTCTCCAGCAAGCCGGACAGCCAAGCGCCGCCTGCTGGTCAGAGCCGCGCGGGAACCGCTTCAACGATTCCCCATTCCCGATTCCCCATTCCCAGCCAAGAGCTACAATCCAGGGCCGCACGACCCACGCATCCCCCAACGGAGACCGTCGCAGTGACCCGCAAACTCGTACTGTTGCGCCATGGCCAGAGCCAGTGGAACCTGGATAACCGCTTCACCGGCTGGGTCGACGTCGACCTGACCGAGCAGGGCCGCCAGGAAGCCGTGGCCGCCGGCCGGCTGATGCGCGAGGAGGGGCTGCAGTTCGACGTCGCCCATACCTCGGTGCTCAAGCGCGCCATCCACACTTTGCAGGGCGCGCTGAAGGAACTCGACCAGGACTGGCTGCCGGTGCACAAGAGCTGGCGTCTCAACGAGCGCCACTACGGCGGCCTGCAGGGCCTGGACAAGGCCGAGACCGCGGCCAAGCACGGCGAGGACCAGGTCAAGATCTGGCGCCGCTCCTACGACATCCCGCCGCCGCCGATGGACGCCGAGGATCCGGGCCATCCGCTGCACGACCGCCGCTATGCCACCCTGGACCGCAACGCGCTGCCGGCCACCGAATCGCTGGCGACCACGCTCGAGCGCGTGCTGCCGTACTGGCACGACGCCATCGCGCCGCAGCTCAAGGCCGGGCAGACCGTGCTGGTCACCGCCCATGGCAACTCGCTGCGCGCGCTGTACAAGTACTTGAACGACGTCTCGCGCGAAGAAATTCTCGAACTCAACATTCCCACCGGCATCCCGCTGCTGTTCGAACTGGACGACAGCCTGCAGGTGCAGTCCTACCGCTACCTGGGCGACCCGGAAGCGGCCAAGAAGGCCGCCGAAGCGGTGGCCAATCAGGGCAAGGCGAAGTAAGCACCAGGATCGGCACGCGGCCGGCAGGAGAACGCGATGGGTGGATTCAGTATCTGGCATTGGCTCATCCTGCTGGTCTTGCTCGCCTTGCCGCTGCTGGTCGGCATGGTGGTGTGGCTGGCGATCCGCGCCCAGCGGCGCCGGCCGGCCGCGGCGCCGCCGCCGTTGCCTCCCGTCGACTCGGTCGAGCAGCGCCTGCGCGCGCTGGAGCAACTGAAGGCGCAGGGATTGATCGATGCGGCGGAGTACACGCGCCGGCGCGAGCAGATCCTGGCCGCGTTGTGAGTGTGTGATGCCTCGGCAGGCGCCGCGTTCGCGCGGCCTGCCAAGCGGAAGCGCGGTGTCGACGCCGCGCCGCGTGTTGCATGCAGCGCGCGTTGCCGCAGTTGCGCGGCAACGGCGTAACCCCGGAATCTCCTTACCAGACGCAGCTGGTAAGCAACAGCCCGGGCTGCACGTCCACCCAGCGCAGACGGTGCGCTTGTCCGGCCGGCAAGGCCGGCGCCAGCGGCGTGGCGATCCGCGTCTCCACGCTGCCGCTGGCCGGCTCGCAGCCTTCGATGCGCAAGGCGTTGAAATCGAAGAAGCGGCCGACGGTCGCCGCGGTGGCCTTGTAGAAACTCTCTTTCGCCGAGAAGCCCAGGGTCAGCGCATACGGCCAGCCGCGGACGCGGGCGAGCGCAGCCAATGCGTCACAGTCGCTGGCGTCCAGGGCCACGCTGCGGATCGCCTCGAGCTGGTCCGCGGCCACCACACGTTCGATATCCAGGCCGATGCCGTTGGCTCCGGCGGACGTCGGCATGGCGATAGCGACCGCCACGCCGTCGGTATGCGAGAGGCTGCCGAGGAAACCCTCTGGCCAGAGCGGCGCGCGGTCGGGGCCGATCGGAAGGTCGGTGGCCGTGCTGCCGGCCGCCCGCAGCGCGGCGAGCGCC
>NZ_AQOK01000813.1:0-497 GCF_000364645.1 Xanthomonas sp. SHU 308
TGAGCCGCGTGCGCCGCGTCGCGACGACGGCGAGCGCCCGGCGCGTCCGGCCCCGGCCGCGCGTGGCGAGGATTTCGACTACCACCGCGACGTCGGCAGCTTCGAGGCGCCGCGCCGCGACAAGGCGCCGAAAGCGCCGCGCGGCGCGCCGGAAGTGGGCATGGAGACCTACCGCATCGAGGTCGGCCACCAGCACGGGGTCAAGCCGGCCAACATCGTCGGCGCGATCGCCAACGAGGCCGGGCTGGAGAGCAAGTACATCGGCCGCATCGACATCCACGACGACCATTCGGTGCTGGACCTGCCGGCGGACATGCCGCGCGAGCTGCTGACGCACCTGAAGAAGGTCTGGGTGTCCGGCCAGCAACTGCAGATGCGCAAGCTCGACGGCGACGATGCCGGCGGCGCGCCGTTCAAGCCGAAGTTCGCCCGTACCGGCAAGCCCGGCGGCAAGCCCAACGCCGCCGGCCCGCGCCCGGCCGGCCGCTTCGCCGCCG
>NZ_AQOK01000814.1:0-385 GCF_000364645.1 Xanthomonas sp. SHU 308
CAGCGCCGCGTCGCTGCGTGCGGTGTCCAGAGCGTCCATCAGGCTCTGCACCGCGTCGCTGGCGTCGTCGGCGGTCTGCCCGTCGCCGGCGCCCAGGCGCGCAGCCTCGGCCAGCCGCCGCTGCTTCTGCTGGGCGCTTTGCAGGCGCTGCTGCAGTTGTTTCAGGTGGGTCGCCGCGGCCTGCGCGCGGGTACGGGCGATGTCCAGCTCGACCGCGGCGGCGCGGTCGTCGCCGGCGACCAGCACGGCGCCTTTCTGCACCGCGTCGCCCTCGTGCACCGGCACCTCGCGCAGGGTCGCGGCGACCGGCAGGCCGAGCTTGAGCACGCCGCCTTCCACATCGATGCGGCCGCGCGCCACCGCCAGGTAGGCCGGGGTGGCGGCA
>NZ_AQOK01000815.1:0-1973 GCF_000364645.1 Xanthomonas sp. SHU 308
TCCCGGTGGGAGAGGGGCTTTGGCTTCTCCCTTCTCCCGCCGGGAGAAGGTGCGCCGCAGGGGCGGATGAGGGTACGGGCGCAGCCTCGCATCATCAAATCAACGCGAGCGCCGCTACCACATGGGTTGCACAGCGCGCTGGCTAGGCTGACACAATCTCCCTCGCCCGGTCGCCCCAATGTCGCTGATCCCATCGCCCGCCCCTGTCCCCGCCCTGCCCTTACGCGACCGTGTGGTGCTGGTCACCGGCGGCGCGCAGGGCATCGGCCGCGGCGTGGTGCAGGCAGTGCTCGGGGCTGGCGGCAACGTCGTGTTCGGCGATCTCGACGCCGACGCCGGGCGGGCCTGCGTGACCGAGCTGGACGTCGGCGAACGCCTGCTGTTCCGTCGCGTCGACGTTGCCGCCGAAGCGAGCGTGCGCCGCTTCGTCGATGCCGCGCTGACCCGGTTCGGCCGCATCGATGGACTGGTCAACAACGCCGGCATCGCCGATCCACATACCGGCCCGCTGGCGCAATTGTCGCTGCGCGAATGGAACCGGCGGCTGGGGGCGAGCCTGGGCGGTGCGTTCCTGTGCAGCAAACATGCCCTGCCGGCGTTGCGCGACAGCCGCGGCGGCGGCGCCATCGTCAACATCGCCTCCACCCGCGCGCAGCAGTCCGAACCGGACACCGAGGCCTACGCCGCGTCGAAGGGCGGGCTGGTGGCGTTCACCCACGCGCTGGCGATCAGCGCCGGGCCGCAGGTGCGGGTCAACTGCATCAGCCCCGGCTGGATCGCGACCGATGCCTGGCGCAAGCCGAAGGCGCGGCGCGCTCCCAAGCTGTCGCGACAGGACCATGCGCAGCACCCGGCCGGGCGGGTCGGCACGCCGCCGGACATCGGCGCGCTGGCGGTCTATCTGCTGTCGGCGCAGGCCGGCTTCATCACCGGCCAGGAGTTCGTGGTCGATGGCGGGATGACACGCAAGATGCAGTACGCCTGAGAGCGTGGGGATTGGGGAGTCGGGATTGGGGATTCGTTAAAGCTGCCGCTGCTTCGCCTGACGGGCCACGTGCATAGCTGGCAGCAACCCGCCTTTGCCAATCCCCAATCCCGACTCCCCAATCCCGCGACAATCAGCCGCCCACCAGCGGCTCCAACTGCGGATCCAGCGCCACGCGTTCGTCGAAGACGAAGCAGCGGCCGTCGTAGCCCTCGCCGCCCACTTCCTCGAAGTAGCCGAGGATCCCGCCGTCCAGTTGCAGCACGTTGTCCATGCCGTCGGCGCGCATCCACAGCGCCGCCTTTTCGCAGCGGATGCCGCCGGTGCAGAAGCTGACCACGGTGGCGTCGGCCAGGGCCGCGCGATGCGGGGCCAGCGCCTCCGGCAGGTCGGTGAACTTGACGATCGGCAGGGTCAGCGCGCCGGCGAAGGTGCCGTAGACCACTTCCTGCGCATTGCGCGTGTCCAGCAGCACCACGCGCCGACCGGTGTCGTCGTGCCCCTGGCGCAGCCAGCGCTGCAGGGTCGCCGGCGCCACCGCCGGTGCGCGCGCCGCCTGCAGCGGCGAGGCGGCGTCGCGGCGGAAGCTGATGATCTCCGGCTTGACCTTGACCTTCAGCCGCGCGAACGGCTGCTGTGCGCTGGTGCTGGACTTGACGCGCAGGTCGGCGAAGCGCGAATCGGCGCGCAATTTCGCGTAGAAGCCGTCGATCGCCGCCGGCGCACCGGCCAGAAACAGGTTGATGCCCTCGCCCGCCACCAGCACCGTGCCGCGCAGGTCGCCGTCCTGCGCCCAGGCGTGCAATTGCGCGGCGAGCGCGTCGGGGTCGGCGATGGCGACGAAGTGGTAGGCGGCGGTGTTGGCGATCATCGGTGCATTTTAGAGCCTGCGACGCATGCCCGCTGCAGGAAACGGCCGCCCCACCGCACACCGGCACCTCGGCGACGCGTGTTGCAGCGTCGCCGCTAGCCGCGCAGCAGCAGGAAC
>NZ_AQOK01000816.1:0-12179 GCF_000364645.1 Xanthomonas sp. SHU 308
GAAGCGACCAGCAGCATGCCCAGCAGCGTCGCCAGCACGAACAGCGGGCGCCGCCGCAGCAGGCTGGCGAAGGTCTCCGCGCTGCCGTCGCGCAGCGCCGCGGCACGCTCGGCGCGGGCGCGTTCGCCGCGCTGGGCCTGGTACTCGGCCAGCAGCGTCTTGGCCCGCGCCTGCTCGGCGTCCTCGCGCAACCAGATGCCACCGGCGGAGATGCCGAAGGTGCCGGCGCGGGTTTCGTAGTAGCCGATGCCGGCGGCGTCGAGCAGCGCGCAGACCTCGGCGCGTTCGTCGTCGGGCACGTGACGCAGATTGAGCAGCAGTTTGGCCATGCACCGCATGATAGCCGCTGCGGCGATGCGCTACCCTTGCACGCCCTGCCCGCCGTGGACGTCCCGCATGCGCCGAATCCTGCTGCTGTTGAGCCTGTCGTTGCCGGCGTGGCTGCTGATTGGCTGCACCCCGCCGGGTCCGCCGCCCGGCGGCAGCATCGCCGCGTTCCAGGCCACCGACGAGCGCGTCGGCGACGGCGCCGAGGCCCGCCCCGGCAGCCGGGTCACCGTGCACTACACCGGCTGGCTGTACGACGAGCACGCCAAGGACAAGCGCGGCGAGAAGTTCGACGCCTCCGCCGACCACGGCCAGCCCTTCAGCTTCGTGCTCGGCGCCGGCCAGGTGATTCGCGGCTGGGACGAGGGCGTGGCCGGCATGCGCGTGGGCGGCAAGCGCCTGCTGATGCTGCCGTCGGACTACGGCTACGGCGACAGCGGCGCCGGCGGGGTGATCCCGCCGGGCGCCTCGCTGGTGTTCGAGGTCGAACTGCTCGATGTCCAGCCGCGTTGAGCCGACTGCGCCGATGCTCGCCAGCAAGCATGCCGCGCCGGTGCGCGGCCGTCTCGCCATCGTCGGCGGCGGCCCGGCGGGGCTGATCGCCGCCGAGACCGCGCGCGCCGCCGGCGCCGAGGTCGACCTGTACGAGGCCAAGGGCTCGGTGGGACGCAAGTTCCTGATCGCCGGCAAGGGCGGCCTCAACCTGACCCACTCCGATCCGTTCGAGCGCTTCGTCGCGCGCTATCGCGAGCGCGCGACGGCGGTCGGCGAGTGGCTGGCCGACTTCGATGCCGACGCGCTGCGCGCCTGGGCGCAGGCGCAGGGCGTGGAGACCTATGTGGGCAGCTCCGGCCGGGTGTTCCCGCTGGATCGCAAGGCCGCGCCGCTGCTGCGCGGCTGGGTGCGGCGGCTGAAGGACGCAGGCGTGCGCTTCCACGTGCAGCAGCGCTGGCTGGGCTGGGACGCGGACGGCGCGCTGCGTTTCGCCGGTGCCGACGGCGAGCAGCGCGTGCAGGCCGATGCCTGCGTGCTGGCGCTCGGTGGCGGCAGCTGGCCGCAACTCGGTTCCGACGGCGCCTGGCAGGACACGCTGCGCGCGCGCGGCGTGGAAGTGGCGCCGCTGCAGCCGGCCAACTGCGGCTTCGACGTGGACTGGAGCGCGCACTTCCGCGAACGCCACGCCGGCGCGCCGCTGAAGCCGGTGGTCGCGCATTGGCACGACGCGCAGGGTCAGGCGCAGTCGCTGCAGGGCGAATGCGTGGTCGGCGAGCATGGCATCGAGGGCAGCCTGATCTATGCGCTGGCCGCGGATCTGCGCGAGTCCATCGCCGCACACGGCCCGGCCACGCTGTGGCTGGACCTGGCACCGGGCCGCGACCTGCCGCGGCTGCAGGCCGAACTGGGCAAGCCGCGCGGCGGCCGCAGCTTCGGCGAACACCTGCGCCGCCAGGCCGGCATCGACGGGGTCAAGGCGGCGCTGCTGTTCGAGATCCTGGGCAAGCAGGCCGGCCAGGATCCGGCGCTGGCCGCGGCCACGCTCAAGCGCCTGCCGCTGACCCTGCTGCGCCCGCGCCCACTGGCCGAGGCGATCAGCAGCGCTGGCGGCGTGCGCCTGGAAGCGCTGGATACGCAGTTGATGCTGCGGGCGCTGCCCGGCACCTTCTGCGCCGGCGAAATGCTCGACTGGGAAGCGCCGACCGGCGGCTACCTGCTCACCGCGTGCTTCGCCAGCGGCGTGCGCGCCGGGCGCGGCGCGGTGGCCTGGCTGCAACGCGCCACGCGCTGAGCGGCGCCGGCACGCGACTGGCCGGAATGGCCAGTGACCTTCGGGCCTGTCGTCGTCGTGGCCGCACGACGTATTCCTGCACGGACGTGGCGACCGCGGCTGTCTCGCGGTTCCAGCTCACCTCCCGCCTGGAGCGACGCATGCGTCCATCGATCCTGTTCTGCGCACTTGGCCTGGCCGGCAACGTCGTGGCCGCGAGCGCCGCACCCAGCGCCAGCCCGAAGATCCGGCAGGTCGAGCATGGCCTGTTGCCGGCCGTGGTCACCCAGGACCAGGCAGGCGCGCAACTGTCGCTGCGTGGCCAGATGGACGCGCTGCACGTCCCGGGCGTGGCGATCGCGGTGATCCATCGCGGCCGCGTCGCCTGGGCCAAGGGCTATGGCGTCACCGCCACCGGTGGGACCGCGGTCGATGCCAGGACCCTGTTCCAGGCCGGCTCGGTGAGCAAGCCGGTGGCGGCGATGGCGGCCTTGTCCCTGGTCCAGGACGGACGCGTGGCGCTGGACGCCCCGGTCAATGCGCGACTGACCTCGTGGACCCTGCCCGATTCCGCCGACAGCCACGACCATCCGGTGACCCTGCGCCAACTGCTGTCGCACACCGCCGGCACCAGCGTGCACGGTTTCGATGGCTACGCCCGCGGCGCCGCCGTGCCCACCCTGCAGCAGGTGCTCGACGGCCAGGCGCCCGCGAACTCGGCGCCGGTGCGGGTGGAGGCGCCGGTCGGGGTGCGCTACCGCTATTCGGGCGGCGGCTACACGGTGATGCAGCAGTTGCTGATCGACGTCGGCGGGCAGGATTTTCCGACGCTGCTGCAGCAGCGCGCGCTGGCGCCGCTGCGCATGCGCGCCAGCAGTTTCCGCCAGCCGTTGCCCGCACGCGATCTGGCGCACGCGGCGCAACCGCACGATGCCAATGGCGCGCGGGTGGCAGGCGGCCCGCACACCTACCCGGAACTGGCCGCCGCCGGCCTGTGGACCAACGCGCAGGACCTGGCGCGCTATGCGATCGAACTGTGCGATGCGCAGGCCGGTCGCGGCCGCGTGCTGTCCGCCGCCAGCGCCCGCGGCATGATGACCCCGGTGCGGGACGGCTACGGCCTGGGCCTGAACATCGGCGGCGCCAGCGCGCGCAAGTACGTCTATCACGACGGTTCCAACGCCGGCTACAAGGCCACGCTGGTGGTGTATCCGCAAGGATGCGATGGCGCCGTGGTGCTGAGCAACGGCGACCAGGGCTACCAGTTGGGTCTGGAGATCGTGCGCGCCATCGCCGCGGCCTATGCCTGGCCGGATTTCCAGCCGATCCGGCGCACCGCCGTCGCGCTGGACATCGCCGCGCAACGGCGCTTCGTCGGCAGCTTCGCCATTCCCGAGCTGGGCACGTTCCGGATCCGCGAAGCGCAGGGCCGCCTGCTGGTGGAACTGCGCAAGGATCAGGCCTACCCACTGATTCCCGCGTCGGATCACGCGTTCTTCCTGAGCGCGCAGGACATCGTCATCCGCTTCGATACGCCCGGCGATGCCGACCAGGGCACGCTCGACGCCGATGGCGGTCACTATCCGTTCCGGCGCGTGGCCGCGGACACCGCACCGTAGCCAGCGCGGGCATCGCGCCGGCGGACCGCGCTCAGAGGGTTGCGATCTGCACCCGCGCCTGCGGATCCCGCTTGGCCACGTACATAGCCTCGTCGGCGCGCTGGGTGAGCAGCACCGGATCGAAGCCGGGCCCGGCCTGCACGGCGATGCCGATGCTCGGCTGCAACGGCAGGTGCCGACCACTGACCTCGCAGCCGTCCGCGCACGCCTCCATGATCCGCGCCGCGGCCGCCAGCACTTCGCGCCTGGCGTCGGCCAGGCCTTCCAGCAGCACCACGAACTCGTCGCCGCCCAACCGCGCGATGCTGTCCTGCCCACGCAGGCAACGCTGCAGCAGCCGCGCGAAGTGCACCAGCAACGCATCGCCGACGTGATGGCCGAAACGGTCGTTGACGCTCTTGAAGTCGTTCAGATCCAGGAACATCACCGCCACCTGGCCCTGGCCACGGCGCTCGTTCATGCGCCGCCGCAGGGTCTGGTTCCAGGCCATGCGGTTCGGCAGCCCGGTCAGTTCGTCGCGCAGCGCGCGCTCTTCCAGCAGCCGCGCCAACCGGGTCTGCCCGGTGATGTCGCTGATCATCAGATGCAGTCCGATCCGCTGCGGCGCCAGGGCCACGTCCGGAATCAGGCTGAAATGCATGATCCGTAACGCATCGGTGGCATCGCACAGCTCGGCGTCGAACTGCGCCGGCACGCCCTGCAGCGCCGCCGGCAGGTGGGGTTGCAGCAGGGCCAGTTGCTGCGGATCCAGCACCTCGTGCAGGCGGCGGCCGATGATGCGCTCCGGCGCCAGCCCGAACCACGCCGCATACGGCCGGTTGACGAACTGGTAGCACAGGTCGTGGTCGAGGTAGGCGATCAGCGCCGGCGCGTTGTCGGCGATGGTGCGTAGCTGCGCTTCGCTGTCGCGCAGGCGGTGTTCGGCCAGGTGCTGCTCGGTGATGTCCTGGATATGGGTGACGAAGTGCAGCGGACGCTGCTGTTCGTCGCGCACCAGCGATACCGACAGGCGCGCACGCACGGTGTGGCCGTCGCGATGGCGATAACGCTTTTCGCTGCGGTAGTCGCTGCGGCGGCCGGCGATCAACGCAGCCACCTGTTCCATGTCCTCGGCCAGGTCCTCGGGATGGGTCAAATCCTGGAAGCGCAGTTCCAGCAGCTCCGCGCGGCTGTAGCCGAGCATCGTGCACAAGGCGTCGTTGACGTCCAGCCAGTGCCCTTCCAGCGACACCAGCGCCATGCCGTGCGCGGCCGCCGAAAACGCGCCGGAGAAACGCTGCCCGGCCAGCAGCGCCGCATGCGACGCCGCGCGTTCGACGCTGACGTCGCGCATCACGCACACCGCGCCCAGGCTGCGCCCATCGCCGCCGTCCAGCCGTTCCGCATTGCACAGCACGCTGCGCGGCGCCTGCCCCTTGGCGGCGATCACGATCTCCGCATCGCGCACCGATTCGCCGCGCCAGGCACGGACCAGCGGCACCTCGTCACTGGTCAGCAGCCGCTGGCCGCTGGCGTCGAACAGGTCGAAGTACTTCGCCCACTGCTCGGGCGGCAAGGCGCGCGGATCGGCGCCGTGCCACTGCCGCGCCACCTGGTTGAACTCGCCCAGTGTGCCGTCGGCCTGGCACGACACCACGCCGTCGGGCATCGTCTCCAGCAGCAGGCTCAGCGTCTTGGCCTGGTCGTGGGCGATGCGCGCGTCGCGGCGCGCCTCCAGATGCGCGGTGACCTGCCTGGCCAGGCGCTGCAGACCTTCGCGCTGGCGTGCGTCCAACTGCCGTGGACGGATATCGATCACGCACAGGGTGCCGTAGCTGTAGCCCTGGTCGCCGATCAGCGGCATGCCGGCGTAGAAACGCAGGTGTGGCGTGCCGCACACCAGCGGGTTGCCGGCGAAACGCGGATCCAGCGTGGCGTCCGGCACCTCCAGCAACTGCGGCTCCAGCAAGGCATAGGTGCAGAACGCCATCTCGCGCGGATACCCGGTGGTGCCGGCAGGCAGGCCGCAACTGGCCTTGAGCCATTGCCGGCGCTCGTCGATCAGCGAAATCAGCGCGATCGGCACCTCGCACAACTGGCTGGTCAGCCAGATCAGGTCGTCGAACGCCGGTTCCGGTGCAGTGTCCAGCATCCCCAGCTCGGCCAGCGCGCGCAGGCGCTCGGCTTCGTCGACGGGCAGCGGCGCGGGAACGACGTCGGGGACCGAGGGCTGATTCATGCGCGGCACGCTGAGAAGGAAACGGCACGATAACGGGCGGCGGCAGCGATGGCGAGCATGCGTGACCGATGCGGCGATGCAAAAAAGCGAACGCCCTGCCCCGCCGCTGTCAGAACGCATCGGTTGTGGGATGCCTACCTCACGGCATCGCCGGCGCGGCGCGCTTCTCCATGAACACGCAATCGAGGACGATCCCGCAGGGATGCGGGTAGCTTCCCTCGCTTACCACGGCATAGCCCTGCGCAAGGTAGCCGGCCGCAACCGCGCCGACGGCGCCTCGCTCATTGCGACTTGCTGTCGCGCAGGCGCCGGATGCGTTCCGGCGGCTGGAACGAATCGCTGCGCGCGTCGCCCCAGTAATCGTGGAAGACCGCATGGTCGGGCACGGTGCGCAGCAGTTCGCCCGGCTCCAGGTAGCGGTACAGCGAGGCCAGCGAGCGGATCTCCACCTGCGAGATGCGACGCAGGATGTGCTCCGGCCCCAGTTGCGACGGATGCGTCAGCCCGGCGGCACTGAGCAGTTCGCGCAGCGCCTTGAGCGTGTTGGCGTGGTAGTGCGCGACCCGGGTGGCCTTGTCGGTGGGGTCCAGGTGCTGCCAGCGGCGCCGGTCCTGGGTGGCGATGCCGGTCGGGCAGCGGTCGCTGTGGCAGCTCAGCGACTGGATGCAGCCCAGCGCGAACATGAAGCCGCGCCCGGCGTTGCACCAGTCCGCGCCCAGCGCCAGGGTGCGCGCGATGTCGAAGGCGCTGGTGATCTTGCCGGCGGCGCCGAGCTTGATGCGCTCGCGGATATCCAGCCCGACCAGGGTGTTGTGCACCAGCAGCAGGGCCTCGTGCATCGGCACGCCGACGTGGTCGATGAACTCCGCCGGCGCCGCGCCGGTGCCGCCCTCTGCGCCGTCGACGACGATGAAATCCGGGTACAGGCCGCTTTCCTGCATCGCCTTGGCGATGGCGAACCACTCCCAGGGGTGGCCGATGGCCAGCTTGAAACCGGTCGGCTTGCCGCCGGACAGCTCGCGCAGCCGCGCCACGAACTGCAGCAGCTCCAGCGGCGTGGAGAACGCCGAATGCCGCGACGGCGACACGCAGTCCTGGCCCATGGCGACGCCGCGGGTGGCGGCGATCTCGGCACTGACCTTGGCCGCCGGCAGCACGCCGCCGTGGCCCGGCTTGGCGCCCTGCGAGAGCTTGATCTCGATCATCTTGACCTGCTCCAGCGTGGCGTTGGCGACGAAGCGCTGCGGGTCGAAGCGCCCCTCCTCGTCGCGGCAGCCGAAGTAGCCCGAGCCGATCTCCCACACCAGATCGCCGCCGCACTCGCGGTGGTAGGGCGAGATCGAGCCCTCGCCGGTGTCGTGGTAGAAGCCGCCCTGGCGCGCGCCGGCGTTGAGCGCGCGGATGGCGTTGGCCGACAGCGCGCCGAAGCTCATCGCCGAGATGTTGAACACGCTGGCCGCGTACGGCTGCGCGCAGCCGGCGCCGATGGTGACGCGGAAGTCGTGGTCGGCGATCTCGCAGGTGGCCAGCGAATGGTTGATCCATTCGTAGTCCGGCGCGTAGGTGCTGCGCTGGGTGCCGAACGGCACCACGTCCATCACGTTCTTGGCGCGCTGGTAGACCAGGGCGCGCTGCTGCCGCGAGAACGGCGCCTCTTCGATGTCGCTCTGCAGGAAGTACTGGCGCATCTCCGGGCCGACCGATTCCAGGCCATAGCGGAAATGCGCCAGGATCGGATAATTGCGGCGCAGGGTGCTGCGGGTCTGCAGCAGGTCCACGGTGCCCAGCACCGCCAGCACCGCGAAGGCCGCCACGCCCCAGCCCCACAGCGGCCAGATCGCGCACAGGGCGATGGACAGCGCCAGCAGCACGCAGCTGGCGATATAGGCTAGGTAGCGGTGCATCGCGGTCCTCGCAGGCCTCGTAAGCCGGCGAGTGTAGAGGGTGTCGCGGTCATGGCGTTGCAACCGCCATCGGGGCCGCTTGGCGCAGGTACAGCCAGCGCATGCCAATGCGCCGGTGACACCAGACGGTACGCGCGCCCGAGAACTGCGCTACAGCCGGTCGTCCACCGCCGCGCGCGGCCACACCGACTTGACGTCGTAGACCACCAGATCGGGTGTGCCGAGCGCGCGGATCTGCGCCGCGTCCAGGTCGCGGTAGGCCGCGTGCGCCACCGCCAGCACCACCGCGTCGTAGCGGCCGGGCACCGGCTCGGGCAGCAGGTCCACGCCATGCGCCTGCGCCGCCTGCGGGTCGGCCCAGGGATCGCAGGCGTCGACGCGGGCGCCGGCCGCGGCCAGCGCCTGCACCAGCTCCAGCGCGCGGCTGTTGCGCAGGTCCGGGCAGTTCTCCTTGAAGGTGACGCCGAGCACCAGCACGGACGCATCGGCCATCGCCACGCCCTTGCCGGCCAGCAGCGCCTGCACCCGCGCGGCGACGTGCGCGCCGACCCGGTTGTTGACCTGGCGCGCGGTGTGGATCAGGTCCGGGTGGTAGCCCACGCTCTCGGACTTGTGCAGCAGGTAGTACGGATCCACGCCGATGCAGTGGCCGCCGACCAGGCCCGGCCGGAACGGCAGGAAGTTCCACTTGGTGCCGGCCGCGTCCAGCACGTCCTGGGTATCGATGCCGAGGCGGTCGAAGATGAGGGCGAGTTCGTTGACCAGGGCGATGTTGACGTCGCGCTGGATGTTCTCCACCACCTTGGCCGCCTCGGCCACGCGGATCGATGGCGCGCGCCAGGTGCCGGCGGCGATGATGCCGGCATACAGCGCGTCCACCGCATCGGCGGCGGCCGGGTTCGAGCCGGAGGTGATCTTGCGGATGTCGGCCAGGCGCCGCTGGCGGTCGCCGGGATTGACCCGCTCCGGGCTGTAGCCGCAATGGAAGTCGACGTCGCAGCGCAATCCCGAGCCCTGCTCCAGCAGCGGCACGCAGACTTCCTCGGTGGTGCCCGGGTAGACGGTGGACTCGTAGATCACCAGGTCGCCGCGCTTGAGCACGCCGGCCAGCAACTCGCTGGCCTGGCGCAGCGGCTGCAGGTCGGGCTGCTCGTGCGCGTCGATCGGGGTCGGCACGGTGACGATGTACACGTTGCGGTCGCGCAGCGCCGCCGCGTCGTCGCTGTAGCGCAGGTGCACGCCGGCGCGCAGTTCCTCGGCCTCCAGTTCCAGGGTCTGGTCGTGCCCGTCGCGCAGTTGCGCCACGCGCTGCGCATCGATGTCGTAGCCGAGCGTGTCGTGGCGGGCGCCGAACGCCACCGCCAGCGGCAGGCCCACATAACCGAGGCCGATCACGGCGATGCGCGGCGGCGCGGAGTCGAGCACGGGAGCAACGGGCATGCCAGTCCTTTGCGGGCACCGGCAGCGGCGGCCGTCGGCGCGTGAGGGGAGAAACGAGATGCCCGCGGACGCGGGCGCGGTCCATGGTAAGCCGCTCGAGCGGCGCGGACCAAGTCGATCCGCGGAACGCCGGGACTGCGCTTGCGTGTCGCGCCTTCACACGCATCGCGGGCCGCCTTCACAACGCCGTGTGTGAAAGGCGGCGTCCAACATCACGCTTTGTGGCCGTGTGAGCGCGCGTCTTGTCATGCACACCACATGAGCACCACCTCACCTTTACGCACCGCGGCCTAGGGTGATGGAGCGGTGGCTGCCAGGGGGGCACCCTCCGCCTCCCTCTTTCCTCTCACTCAAGGAGAACTCGCGTGAGTCACGCTCCGAGCCTGCTCGTGGATGTCGAAGCCGAATTGGCGCATTGGAAGGCGCTGCACGCGGCGGGCAAACTGGGGTCGCAGTCGTTCAGCGAACATGCGCGCCTGATCAAGATGGCCTGCGATGTGTTCCTGCAGTTGCCGCGCGAATCCAACGACGTGCGATTGCAGCGCCTGCGTCAGCGCTACGACGCCGAACACCCCTGGCCGCGCATCGCCTGGAGCGATGCCGAAACCCTGGTCGTCGCCTGCTGGGCGCGCCTGGACGGATCCGAGCAGCACGACCACCATCCGGATCCGGCGCCCACTCCCGCCTGATCCAGGAGGTTCGTCATGTCCCCGCCCGCCAACCGCGACAACGCCCACGATTCCCAGCAACGCAGCCACACGCCGGACAAGATCCACAACGACGACGCGCAGTGGAAGGATCGCGACCAACCCGACAGCGACCCCAAGCGCGACCACGCCGATCCCGAGCACGACTACCCGCGACCGGACGGCAGCGAGTAAGGACGCCACGACTTCCGCTGCGGCACACCACGGTCGCCGCAGCGGCCCCCTCCCCAACCGCACCGAACGCCGACGGTCAGCGCAGGCTCGACCCGCGCACGATGCAGCGGCCACTGAGCACCACCTTGCGGGTCGGCTGCGTCGGCGCGTTCATCCGCTCCAGCAGCAGCGACATCGCGGTGCGGCCCATCTCTTCCACCGGCTGTTCGATCACGGTGATGCCGGGTTCGACCAGGTCGGTCCAGCTTTCGTTGTCGAAGCCGGCCAGCGCCAGATCCTGCGGAATGCGCAGGCCGGCCGCGCGCGCGGCCTTCAGCGCGCCCATCAGCAGCAGGCTGTTGCTGGCCACCAGCGCGTCCGGTCGCGGCGTCTGCGCCAGCCAGGCCTGGACCTCGGCGATCGCCGCCTCCGCGCTCGGTGCCACCTCGCGGTAGTCCGGCGTCAGGCCGTGCCCGCGCATCGCTTCCAGATAGCCGTCGCGACGCTCGGCGGCAGTGCTGCTGGTCTTGCCGAACAGGCCGCCGATGCGGCGCACGCCGCGGCCGACCAGATGATCGACCAGCGCCGCCATCGCCGCGACGTTGTCCAGCACCACGCTGTCGTGCGTACCGCTCTTGCCGGCGCGGTCCAGCAGCACCACCGGATGATCGAAGGTCAACTTGCCCAGCTGGCTCTGGGTGGTGCGGGTGGGGGCGAAGATCAGCCCGCTGACCCGCTCTTCCTGCATCAGTTGCAGATACAGCGCCTCGCGCTGCGGATCCTCGTCGGTATTGCACAGGATCACGCGCATGCCGGCGCGGTAGGCCACGTCCTCGACTGCGCGAATGGCCGCGGTGAAGAACGGATTGCGGATGTCGGCGACGATTAGCCCCACCACCCCGGAGTGCTGCGAGCGTAGCCGCCGTGCCATCAGGTTGGGGCGGTAGCCGGTCTCGCGCACCGCCGCTTCCACCCGCGCCCGCACCTCCTCGCTGACCGGGCCGTGGCCCAGTGCGCGCGACACGGTCGAGGTCGAGACGCCGGCGACCCGCGCCACGTCGTGGATGCTGACGCTCACTGGCAACGTTCCCGCTTCTTTTCCATGTCGACCCCCTGTCGTGTGGCGCCACCAGATAGTAGCACCAGGCTTTTCCGAAAGAATTGTGCACTGCACATTGACGATGGACTGGGAACGTTCCCACACTGCGCCCACTTGCCGCCCACCCTCAAGGATTCCGCGTGTCCCAGACGCCCGCCTCTCCCCTGGTTTCCAGCGACCTGGTCCGGGTCGATGTCCAGGCCCGCGACAAGGCCGACGCAATCGCCCAGGCGGCGCAGTTGCTGGTCGCCGCCGGCTGCGTGCCGCCGGCCTACGAGGCCAGCATGCTGCGCCGCGAAGCACTGGCCAACACCTTCCTGGGACATGGCGTGGCGATCCCGCACTGCACCGGCGAGGACCGCCACCTGGTGCGCCGCGACGGCATCGCGGTGCTGCAGCTGCGCGACGGCGTGGAGTGGAACCCGGGCCAGACCACGCACCTGGTGGTCGCCATCGCCGCCCAGTCCGACACCCACATCACCGTGCTGCGGCGCCTGACCCGGCTGATCCAGGATCCGCCCAAGCTGGAGGCGCTGTTCGCCAGCAACGACCCGCAGGCGATCGTCGCCGCGCTGAGCGAGGACGCGGCCGCCACCGCGCCCACCGCCGCGGCCAGCGACCTGGCCGAGCGCTTCGACTGGACCGTGCGCTACCCCACCGGGCTGCACGCGCGCCCGGCCACGCGCTGGGTGGAAACCGCGCGCGGCTTCGCCGCCCGCATCCAGGTGCGCGCCGGCGACCAGGTCGGCGACGCCAAGAACCTGGTGTCACTGCTGCAACTGGGCCTGCACGCCGGCGACACCGTGACCATTTCGGCCGAAGGCCAGGACGCCGCCGCGGCGCTGGCACGGCTGCGCAGCGTGATCGACGGCCTGACCGCGCAGGAGCAGGCCGACGCCGACGCCGCGGCGCAACGTCGCGCCGCGCCGGTCGCCGGCTGGACCCCA
>NZ_AQOK01000817.1:0-1551 GCF_000364645.1 Xanthomonas sp. SHU 308
TCCTCCACCACCGTGGTCAGTTGGCGCAGGCTGCGCACCAGGCCGCGCAGGTCGTGGCTGCGCAGCGCCTGCACGACGCTGGGCGGCAGGCTCACCGGCGCGCCCGGCACCGCCAGGTGCGCCTGCGGCGCCAGGCCGCGCCGCGACAGCGCGGTGATCGGGCCGCGGTGTCCGCGCCGACGCAGGGTCAAGGCCACATCGGCCATGGTCAGGCCGGTGCCGACCAGCAACAGCCGCGCCTGCGGCGGCACCTCGTCCAGCACGCCGTCCTGCCACGGCCAACCGATGTAGCGGCGATGCACCGCCAGGCGCGGGCCGATGCCCGGCAGCGCCGCCGGCGGCAGCGCGCCGATCGCCAGCACCACCACGTCGGCGACCACGGCCTCGCCATTGGCCAGGAACAGGCGGAAGCCGTCCGGATCGCGTTCCACCGCCACCGCCTCCTCGCTCACCCGCGCCACCTCGACCGGCGACGCCGCCAGCGCGTCGTCCAGGTGCTGCTGCAGGTAGCGGCCGTACAGCAGCCGCGGCAGGAACTGCAGGCGTTGCGCGGCATCCAGTTGCAGGGCGTCGGCGAAGCCGCCCGGCTCCTGCGGATCCACCCCCAGGTCCTTGGCGCGCACGTTCAACACGTGTTCCGGCCGCGCCGCACCGTAGGCGATGCCGCGGCCGTAGGTGTCGGCCACGCCGACCAGGGTGATGTGGCGGGCGGCGCCCTGCCTGGCCAGCGTCGCGGCCAGCACGTTGCCGCAGAATCCTGCGCCGATGATCGCAATTCGCATGGCTCGCACCTTGGCCGGTCGGGCGTTCTTTGTGCCCGGGATGTCCGCCGGAGGTGTAAACCGTCGGTTAATGCGTGCGCCGATCGCCATGGCAATGCGGCATCAGCACATGGGCGATGTCCATGAGCCAGGCTGCACGGCGATCGGCAAGGCCGAGCCGAAGGCGGCTGACGCCGCGGCAGACACAGAAGCGCTCGGTCCGCACGTACCGACGGCGCGACCCTCGCGGCTCGCGGCTGCGGCCTCCTCGCGCGGCGTCGCCACGGGGCCGATCAAGCTCCGCGCGTTCTCGCCGGCAACGACGCCGCCCGCCGCCTCGTGTCGGACACCGCGCGGGCCGCATCGGCAAGGTGCCGCGCCGGACCCGGCGTGCGCCACGCAACAGGTGAGCCGTCGGCAAGGAGCGCCGTGGTGCGCCGATCCGGGCGCTAACGCGCCGGCGGACGCTGCACCAGGCCCGGCGCATCGGCGACGAAGGTGTCGAGCACGCCGTCGGCGACCTTGACCGGGCCGCCGAAACGGGTGGCACCGGGGATGGACGGGATCGCCGCGGCCTGCGCGGCGAGTTGCCCGGCGGTGGCGAAGGCCTGCTCGGCCGCCGGATCGCCGGCCAGCGCCTGGTTCAGCCCGTCCACGCTCAGGCGCAGCGCGCGGCCCCATAGCGCGGTCGCGTCCAGCCATGGAGCTGCCTCGGCCACGAACGCGCCGGTGGTGGTGCCGGCACGGATGCGCTGCGGTGCCGCCACCAGGTCGTCGGCGGCGCGGCCCA
>NZ_AQOK01000818.1:0-1275 GCF_000364645.1 Xanthomonas sp. SHU 308
CGGCCGTGGCCGCCGTGGCCGGGTCTGGGCGTCGCCGCTGGCGGCGCATCTGTATCTGTCGGTGGCGCGCAGCTTCCAGGGCGGGCTGGGCCGGCTGGGCGGCTTGAGCCTGGCGGCCGGCGTGGCCGTGGCCGAAGCCCTGCGTGCGGCCGGATTCGCCTCAGTCGGGCTGAAGTGGCCGAACGACCTGCTGGCCGACGGGCGCAAGCTGGGCGGCCTGCTGGTGGAAGGCGGCGGCGAGTTCGCCGGGCCGGCGCGGGCCGTGATCGGCCTGGGCCTGAACGTGGCGATGCCGGCGGCCACTGCCGCGGACATCGACCAGCCGTGGACCGACCTGACGCGGCTGGCCGGCGGCGCGGTGTCGCGCAACGCGATCGCCGCGACGGTGCTGTCGCAGCTGCTGCCGGCGCTGGCGCTGTTCGACGCGGAGGGACTGGCGCCGTTCCTGCCGCGCTACGCCGCGCTGGATCTGCTGGCCGGACGCGCCGTGCGCATCGACGATGGCGGCCAGGTGCGCGAAGGCACGGCCCTGGGGCTGGCCGAGGACGGCGCGCTGCGGGTGGCCTTCGCCGACGGCGAGCAGCTGGTGCATGCGGGCGACGTCAGCGTGAGGCCGGCATGAGCGACTGGCTGTTCGACCTGGGCAACTCGCGCTTCAAGTTCGCCGCGCTGGAACACGGAAAGGTGGGCGCGGTGCAGGCCTGGCCGCATGGTGCCGAGGCCATGGACGCGGCGGCGGTCGCGGCGCTGCCGCAGGGCGGCACCGCCTATGTTGCCAGCGTCGCCGCGCCGGCCCTGACCGCCACCGTGCTGGAGGCGCTGCGCAGCCGCTTCGCGCAGGTGCAGGTGGTGCGCACCGAGGCCGCGTGCGTCGGGGTGCGGATCGCGTACGCGCGACCGCAGGCCTTCGGCGTGGACCGGTTCCTGGCCCTGCTCGCCGCGCATGGCGGCGGCGACGTGCTGGTGGTGGGGGTGGGAACGGCGCTGACCGTGGACCTGCTCGATCGCGACGGCCTGCACCACGGCGGCCGCATCGCGCCGTCGCCCACGGTGATGCGCCAGGCCCTGCAGCAGAAGGCGGCGCAGCTGCCGGCCGAGGGCGGCGACTACCACGAGTTCGCCGCCGACACCGCCGACGCCCTGGCCTCCGGCTGCGACGGCGCGGCGGTGGCGCTGATCGAGCGCAGCCTGCAGCAGGGCGAGGCCTTGCTCGGACGTCGACCGCGGCTGCTGCTGCACGGCGGTGGGGTGCCGCCGCTGTTGCACGCGCTGCCG
>NZ_AQOK01000819.1:0-453 GCF_000364645.1 Xanthomonas sp. SHU 308
CTTGGTCCTGGACGGACTGGCGCTGTGGGCGCAGGCGCACGCCGTGGCCGGTGCCGGTGCCGCCTGAGCGGGCCGGCGCAGGCGGCCGTTGCGGCGAGGTCGCCACGTCCCACGCAGACGTCTCTGTCTCTCCCAAGCTGCATCGCACGCTCTAGAATCCGGCCATGCTCGTTCGCGCCCTGCTCGTCGTCCTGACCATCCTCAACCTCGGCGTCGCGGTGTGGTGGGCGATGCAGCCGCCGACGCCGCCCCCGGTGCCGATGCCGGCCGTGCCGGCCGGGGTGGCGACGCTGCAACTGGTCAACGAGACGCCGGCACCGGCCGCTGCGCCCACTCCGCCGGCCGTTGCGCCTGTCGCCGCGCCAGCCGATGCGCAAGCGGACACCGCCGTCGCCGCCGATACTGTCGAAGCGGTTCCGGCGCAGGCTGACGCACCGGCGGCTCCCACGACCG
>NZ_AQOK01000820.1:0-431 GCF_000364645.1 Xanthomonas sp. SHU 308
GCGGCGGTGTGCCTGAGCGTAGGACCGTACCCGGACCGCGACGCGGCGCAGGCCGCCGTCGCCGCGCTGGCCCCGGGAGCGCCGCGTCCGCGCCTGCGCGAGGCGGCAGACAGCGATGCCACCAGCTTCCGCGTGATCCTGCCGACCATCGGCGGCGAGGACGGCCTCAAACAGGCCACCGAGCGCATCGTCGCCGCCGGCATCCGCGACTATTACCCGTTGCGCCAGGGCGATGCCGGCAATGCCATCGCCCTGGGCCAGTACCGCAGCCGCGAAGGCGCCGAGCGCCGCCGCCAGGAACTGGCCCGTGCCGGCTTCAACGCCGACCTGATCCCCAGCGGCGGCAGCGGCCAGTCGCGCTGGTGGCTGGACCTGCGCGCCGACTCCGCGGCGCAGGCCGCGACCCTGCGCCGCCAGCTCGGCGCCGCGCG
>NZ_AQOK01000821.1:0-345 GCF_000364645.1 Xanthomonas sp. SHU 308
GGCGCGGCGGTGGGAGCGGCGGCCAGGTCCAGCGGCGCGATCACGCCCTGCGGCGTGCGCACCTCGGCCTGCAGCGTCGCGCCCCGCAGCGTGGCGGCATGGCGCAGCGCTTCGGCGGCGAGGACGGCTTCGGTACTGCGATCGCCGGCGGCGATCACCACGAGGATCGGATTCATGCGGGCTCCCGATGAGCGCAAGAGGACGCGGCGCACGGCAGCGACGCGGCGGAAGTCATGCCAGGGTCTCCACGCGGACCGCGGCGGCCAGGTCGGCCAGGCGCTCGCGCGGCAGGCGGCGGGCGACGCCGCTGCCCAGGGTGGCCACGGCGAAGGCGGTTGCCTGGCA
>NZ_AQOK01000822.1:0-1378 GCF_000364645.1 Xanthomonas sp. SHU 308
GTAGCCGGCCTGCGCGTACAGCGCGTCGATCGCCGCCAGCAGCGCCGGGCGCGAGCGGAAGTTGTGCGCCAGCGGCGGCGCGCGTTCGGCGTCCGCGGCGGCGGCCAGGTAGGTGCGCACGTCGCCGCCGCGGAAGCCGTAGATGGCCTGCTTGGGGTCGCCGATCAGGGCGAGCAGCGGCGGCAGCGTGTCGTCCGGCGCGGGCAGCGAGGGCGCGATCGCCGCGTCGTCCTGCGCCGCAGCGGGATTGGCCGTGTCCGGGGCGAACACCTTGCGGAAGATCGTCCACTGACGGTCGTCGGTGTCCTGGAATTCGTCGACCAGGGCGACCGCGTACTGCGCGCGCAGCCGCTGCGCCAAGGCGGCGCCGTGCGGGCCTTCCAGCGCGCGCGCCACGCCCTCGACCAGGTCGTCGTAGGTCTGCACGCGGCGCTGGCGCTTGAGATAGGCCAGCCGTTCCGCCGCGTCGGCGCGCAGCGCGTGCAGCAGGCAGATGCGACGTTGCGTACGCCACTGCGCCAGCTGCGCCAACGCGGCGAGGTAGCCGTCGATGGCGTGGCTCAGCGGCGAGGCCGGGGTGCGCTCGGCGTGCTTCTTGTTGGTGCCGGCGGCCAGTTCGGCGGCGGTGAGCTTGACCAGCTTCGGATGCGGCGGCGCGTCCGCGGCCGGTGCCGCGGCGAAGGCGTCCAGCCAGTGCCACAGCGCGGTCAGCCAGTCGGGCTTGTAGCTGACCTTGCTCAGCACGCCGGCATCCATCGCCGCGGCGATCGCTTCGAAACAGGCGGTGCCGTGGGTGCGGAACGCCTCGGCCAGCGCCACGCCGGCGTGCTGCGCGGCCTGCTGCAACACGGCGCCGTCCTCGGCGGAAAAGACCGGCGCGGCCGGCAGCAAGGTCGGATGCCGCACCAGTTCGCGCAGATCGGTGGCCATGCCGTCCGGTCCGCCCGGCCACAGCGCCACCAGATCCTCGGCCATCGCCGGATCGGCGGCGCGTTGCCGCCACAGGTCGGCGGCGACGTCGCGCAGCAGTTCGCGGTCGTCGGTGAGCAGTTGCGGCGCGGCGAAGGCCTGGCCGCTTTCCAGCGCGTGCTCGCGCAGCACGCGCGCGCAGAAGCCGTGGATGGTGAAGATGGCGGCGAGGTCGATGTCCTCGGCCGCCTGCTGCAGGCGCCGGCGCAGGGCGGCGGGAGTCTCGGTGCTGGCGGCCAGATGCGCGGTGAGGATGGCGCGGGTGAGGGCGACGTCGGGTGGGTCTTGTTGCGGGGTTGGGCGCGATGGGTCGGTCGCGGCTAATCCCGAAAAGGGGACAAGAGCCGCTCCTACGAGGTCCTGGTCCGGATCGGGGACCAGGCTGGCCGCCAGCGTCAGGCGCTCGCGG
>NZ_AQOK01000823.1:0-1207 GCF_000364645.1 Xanthomonas sp. SHU 308
CGGCGCAGTTCCTGGGTGGCGGCCTCGGTGAAGGTGACGGCGAGGATCTGGCCCAGACGCAGGCCGCGTTCGACCACCAGGCGCGTGAACAGGGTGGCCAGGGTGAAGGTCTTGCCGGTGCCGGCGCTGGCCTCGATCAGGCGCACGCCGTGCAGCGGCAACTGCAGGTAGGGGTCGCGGTCGGGTGCGGCGCTCATTCGGCGTCTTCCTGCGTGCCGCGCCAGCGCTGCCAGCTTTCGTTGAGCCGTTCCGGATCGAGCGCGGGGCCGGCGTCGCCCTGTTCGAGCAGGCCGAACACGCGTTGGCTGGTGGCGGCGAAGTCGGCGAAACGCTGCGCATCGGCGAACGGGTCGCGGCCGCGGCCGACCAGGCGCAGTTCCGGGCTGTCCGCCTCGCTCCAGCCGAAGCTGGCCTGCCATTGCGCGGCGGCGTCCTTGATCGCCTTGTCGAGATCGCCGGTGCGCGCGGCCTGGTAGTACTTCCAGCTGCTGTACGGCGCGAACGCCAGCGGCGCCTGGCGGCCGTGGCGATACAGCTGCAGCAGCTCGGCCAGCGCCTGCTGCGCCTGCGCGGCGGGCAGCGGCTCGCGGTCCATCGGATGCGGACCGAGGCTGTCGTCGTGGTCGAAGAAACGCACGTAGGGCGCGCGTTCGCCGGCGGCGCGCAGCAGCAGCCATTCCAGCCCGTGGCGGATCGCGCTGCGCCCGCTCAAGGCGCCCACCTGCACGCGTGCCACACCGGGCGCGTACCAACCCGGCAGGCGGCCATGCAGCGCGGTGCCGTCGAGGTCCACCTGCAGCCGCGGCGCCAGCGGCGCGGCGTCACCACCGCGCCACTGCCGGAACGCCTCGGCATACGGGCGCAACTGGCGCACGCGCTCGTCGAGCTGGCGCCGGCCCAGCGGCCCGGACGGCAGCAGCGCGCGGGCGCGCAGGCGTTCGTACAGGGCGTCGGTGTCCTCGCGCAGCACCGCCTCGAACACCTGTTGCTGCAGGCCGTACTGGTCGAGCCCGCGGCTGGCGGCCAGCAGCGGTTCCAGGTCGCTGTCGGCCTGCGCCGGATCGGGCAGGCGCAGGCCCAGGCGCTGGCGCAGGAACTGCCCGGCCGGATCGACCAGCAGCCGGCGCAGGTCGTCGATGGACAGCTGCGAAGGCCGCGCGTCGTCGGCCGCGGCCGGCAGCGCGTCGATCCACGGCGCCAGCGGCTG
>NZ_AQOK01000824.1:0-451 GCF_000364645.1 Xanthomonas sp. SHU 308
GGCTCGCCGCCGAGCGCGCGCAAGGGCTTGCCCGGCAGCCGCGATGCGGCATAGCGGGCCGGAATGGCGACCACAAAGGCCGGGACGGCGGCGCTCATGCCGCCACCGTGCCGGCGGCGGAAGCGGCGATGGCCGCGGCGGCAGGCGCGTGCTGGAACGGGACGAATCCGGCCATGAATTGATCTTTCTCCGCCAATTATTGAGAATAGTTCGCATTCGCCATTCGACGTGGCCGGACTGCCCAGCACGTGTGCCGCTGCGACAGCTTCCGGCGCGACGACGGCGTTGCCTCCTGCCCATTCTATAGACCCCACCGATGAACCTTGCCGCTCGTTCCGTCCGATCCGCTGCGCAGCCCTCCCACGCCACCACGCGCCGCGCACTGTGCCTGGCCATCGCCGCCCTGCTGCTGCCGGCCGCGGCCGGCGCGGCCGAGGCCGTGGCGGCCGGC
>NZ_AQOK01000825.1:0-711 GCF_000364645.1 Xanthomonas sp. SHU 308
TCGCCGCCGCCGCCGGTGCGGCGTCGATGCTGGTGCTGGCGCTGGCCTGCTGGTGGTGGTTCGCGCGCCCCGAGGCCGTGCCCGCCGACAGCGCCGAGCAGGAACGCGTGCTGGGCAGCCCCAAGCGGCCGTACCGGCTGATCACCGCCATGTCCGGGTTCAAGCTGGAGCCGGCGCTGTCTCCGGATGGCGCGCAGGTGGCCTATGCCGCACGCGCCAGCGGCAGCGATGGCACCCAGCTGCTCATCCAGCCGACCAGCGGCGCTGCCGGCAGTACCCCCCCGCGCTCGCTGGGCGTTCCGGCCCGCGGCGCCTCCGACCGCCTGCCCGCCTGGTCGCCCGACGGCGCGCACATCGCCTTCGCCCGACTCGGTGCCGACCGCCAGTGCCGGGTGATGCTGGTGCAGGCCGACGGGCGCACGCCCGCGCGCGAGGTCGCGCGCTGCGACGACAGCGAATTGCTCAGCTTCGACTGGACGCCGGATGGCCGCGGCCTGGTGTTCGGCAGCATGAACGGGCGTCAGCCGGCGCGCGGCATCCGCGTGCTGGATCTGGGCAGCGGGCGCTGGACGGCGCTGGATTATCCGGTCGCCGCCGGCGATTTCGATTACGCGCCGCGCTACTCGCCGGACGGCAAATGGATCGCCTTCGTGCGTAATCCGCAGATGGGCGGGCTGTGGCGGATGCCGGCGGCCGGCGGCACCGCCGAGC
>NZ_AQOK01000826.1:0-261 GCF_000364645.1 Xanthomonas sp. SHU 308
ATTCGCCGAGATCCGCGGCTGGGACTGGGCGCGCGACGGGCAGGGCATCGTGTTCGGGCGCCGCGTCGATGGCGAGACCCGGCTGTACCGGCTGGACACGCAGACCCGGCGCCTGCGCGACCTGGGCCTGAGCGATGCGCAGGCGCCGCGGCTGGCGCGCGACGGCGGCAGCCTTGCGTTCGTGCACCGGCGTCCGCAGTTCGCCGTGTACCGCATCCGGGCGGGAGCGGCGGATGTGCCGCGCGAGCGCCAGCGGCTGGT
>NZ_AQOK01000827.1:0-17127 GCF_000364645.1 Xanthomonas sp. SHU 308
GCATCGCGCCCGACGGGCGCCAACTCGCCTTTACCTCCGATCGCGACGGCAGCTACGCGCTGTGGTGGGGCAATGTGCGCCAGCCGACCTCGTTGCGGCTGATCGAGGGCGTGCGGCCGGAGACCCGGCAGCCCCTGGCGTGGTCGGCCGACAGCCAGGCGCTGCTGGTCAGCGGCCGCGATGCGCAGGGGCATTCGGCGATCTATGAGGTCCGGCCGCAATCCGGCAGTGTGGCGGCCTTGCCGGTGCCGGCCGGCGAGCCGCTGCAGGCGTTGTACACCGCCGAACCTGGTCAACTGCTGGTCCTGCTGGGCGAGAACGGCCGCACCCGCCTGCAGTTGTACGACCGGCGCGCGGTGCCCTGGCGGCCCTTGGCGACCTTGCCGGATGTTTCCCAGGTCCGCGCTGATCCCGCCACTGGGGAGATCCTGTTCACCCGGCTCGCGCGCAGCGGCCTGTGGCGCGTCGATGCCAGCCTGGACCTGGCCAGCGTGCGTGTCGTGGACGACGGCCTGCCCTCGCTGTGGCGCTACCGCAGCTGGGCGGTGGGCGCCGATGGGGCGGTGCATTACCTGTTCCAGACCGGCGAATGCGCCAGCCGCATGGCACGGATCGACGGTGACCTCGCTGCAAGCGTGTGCCTGGACCGCGACCACTTCAGTGCGGTCAACGGCTTCAGCATCGATCCGCGCAGTGGCGACGCCTATGTGGCACTGGCGGTCGAGGATGGCAGCGAGATCGGCTTCATGCGCGTGCACGAGCAGCCGGAATGGTTCTCGACCATCTCGCACAACTGGCTGATCCGGAAGGAAAAATAGGCTTCGTAAGTTGTTCGTAAGGGCGTCGTGGCGATTTCGGACAACTATCGCCAAGACGTCCTGACCTGCCGCCACATTCGGCAAAGACTGCGCACCGGTTTACGTCAAGCAGGTGCTCGGATGCGGCAATCTTTCCTGGTCGATCATGGACAACAACTGGTGCTGGACGCCGACGACGCGCCGGCGGGTCCGGCCTGCCTGGGCGCGGCGCGCCTGGCCAGCGTGCAGGCCTCGGCGAATGCCTTCACGGTCTGGCTGCAGTTGCGTGGCAGCGCCTGGATCGAGGCCAAGGAGGGGCGTTTCGCCCTGCGCCGCGGCCAGTGGCTGGCCTTCGAACGCGACTCGCGGCCGATGCTGCAGACCGACCGCGACGGCCTGTGCATCGGTCTGAGCCTGGATGGCGAGGCGCTGAAGGCCTTGGGCCGGATGGCCGACGAGACCTTGTATGCGGGGCGCGGCGAGTTGTCGCTGCGCGAGACGCGGACCGCCTTGCGCCTGTGGCGACAGGCGGCGGCGCGGCCCGGCGATGCGTTGGCGATGCGGCCGGTGCTGCTGCATCTGGCCTCCATGCAGGGCGAGTTGTCGCGCCGCGTGCAGCGTTGTCCCGGGCGCTCGCGGATGCGCAAGCGCCAGGTGTTCGGGCGCATGCAGCGTGCGCGGCTGTATCTGGACGGCCATCGCGACCGCGTGGTGCGGATCAGCGAACTGGCCGAGCTGACCAACTTCTCCGGCTGGTACCTGTCCAAGACGTTCCAGAGCCTGTACGAGGAAAGCCCGCAGGCGTTGTCGGCGCGCCTGCGCCTGGAGCGCGCTGCGGACCTGTTGCGCGACACCACCATGATGATCGGCGAGGTGGCCGCCGCCAGCGGATTCGACAACTGCTGCAGCTTCGCGCGGGCGTTCCGCGCACGCTTCGGTGTCTCCGCCTCGCAATATCGCCATGGCAGCACCGTGCCGCCAGAATCGGCAAAGTCTGCAGGCGACAGCGGCAAAGCAGTCGCGCTCACCGGAACGTAACGTGCCGAGGGCGTCTTAACACGCCCCTAACGTTACCCTGGAGAGATTGATGAACCTTCGCACTCCCGCAGTGCGGCTGGGCTTGCTGCCCGCCAGCATCGCGATCGCGTTGACGCCGGCGATTGCCGGCGCGCAAGAAGCCGCCGCCTCGTCCACCACCACGCTGGACCGGATCGAAATCACCGGTTCGCGCATCCGTAGCGCCGACGTTGAAACCCAGCAGCCGATCCTGACCCTGGACCGCCAGGCGCTGGAGCGCCAGGGCTACACCTCGGTCGCCGACGTGCTGCAGAACCTGACCTCGGCCGGCTCGCCGGCGATCTCGCGCGCCGACGCGCTGGCGTCCGGCGAAAACGTCGGCGGTTACTACGTCGACCTACGCAACCTCGGTGCCGAGCGCACCCTGGTGCTGCTGAACGGCAAGCGCCTGGGCGCCACCACCTCCGGCCTGCAGGACCTGAGCCAGGTGCCGATGGCGGCGATCGAGCGCATCGAAGTGCTGAAGGACGGCGCCTCGTCGATCTACGGCTCCGACGCCATTGCCGGCGTGGTCAACGTCATCACCCGCAAGCGCTTCGACGGCGCCGAGGTTTCCGCAGAGTTCGGCCAGTTCGGCGAAGGCGACGGCAAGACCTCGCAGTACTCCTTCACCATCGGCACTCAGGGCGAGCGCGGTGGCGTGGCGCTGACCGCCGAGTACTCCAAGCAGGATCCGGTGTTCGCCAAGAACCGTTGGTTCAGCCGCGACGGCAGCCGTGGCCCGAACTCCACGCCGAGCGGCTGGAGCCCGATCAGCCAGAACGGCAGCTGGTGCAACCCGCTGACCGTGGATTGCTCGGATCCGGACGTGGCGGTGTGGCAGACGCTGAACCAGGGCGGCAACCCGAACAATCCGGCCGACTACCATCCGCTGACCCCGGCCGAGTACGCCAACTCCAACCAGCAGATGATGGTGCAGACCGGCATCGAGCGTAAGTCGGTGTTCGCCAACGCCAACTACGACCTGACCGACTCCATCGTCTTCAACGCCGACGTGCTCTACAACGAGCGCACCACCGATCAGCAGATCGCTGGCTACCCATACGACTCCGCCAGGTTCGGAACCCCGCTGGCCGGCGACAGCGCGTTCAACCCGATCGGCCAGGACGTTGACTTCCGCCGCCGCCTGTGGGAAGTGCCGCGCACCACCGAAAGCAAGCTGAAGACCACGCGCTTCGCGCCGACCATCAGCGGCTCCTTCGAGTTCGCCGACAAGACCTGGGACTGGGACGTCGGTGCGCTGTGGAACCGCAACGAGAGCACCAAGACCGGTCACGGCGACATGAGTCTGATCGCCTCGCGCCAGGCGCTGGGTTCGTCCTTCATCAACGCCAATGGCGTCGCCCAGTGCGGCACCGCCGCCGCGCCGGTGCCGCTGAGCGCCTGCCGCCCGTGGAACCCGCTGCTGCCGTACGGCGTGGCCGGCCCGGGCTCGCTGGCCGATGCGGACACCCAGGCGTTCCTGTTCCCGGACTTCACCGATACCGGCCTGACCAAGACCACCAGCTACACCGCCAACCTGAGCGGCACGCTGGCGACGCTGCCGGCGGGCGACCTCGGCATCGCGGTCGGCTACGAGCACCGCAAGGAAGAAGGTCGTTTCTCGCCGGACGCCTTCGCGCAGTCGGGTGAGAGCACCGGCCTGGGCGCCAAGACCACCGCCGGCAGCTACGATCTGGACGAGTTCTACCTCGAGTTGAACGTGCCGATCCTGGCCGACATGGCGTTCGCCAAGCAGCTGACACTGAACCTGGCCAGCCGCTACTCCGACTACAGCAACTTCGGCGACACGGTGAACTCCAAGTTCGGCTTCACCTGGAAGCCGATCGACGAGCTGCTGGTCCGCGGCACCTACGCCGAGGGCTTCCGCGCCCCGACGATCAGCGATCTGTACGGCGGCCTGAACAGCAGCTTCGAGTCGTACATCGATCCGTGCGGCGTGGGCGCGCCGAACAGCGTCAACGGCAATGCGGCGTGCAGCGCGGCCGGCGTGCCGGTCGGCTACACCCAGCTGGGCCAGGGCTACGTGCCGTGTTCCACCCTTCCTTGCCAGACCCCGGACGAGTTCATCAGCGGCTCCAACCCGAACCTGCGTCCGGAAACCTCCACCAGCAAGACCGCCGGTCTGGTGTGGAGCCCGCGCTGGGTACAGGGCCTGGACATCTCGCTGGATTGGTACCGCTACGAGATCAAGGACATGATCATCGCCGATAGCGTCGACCGCATCCTGCGCGACTGCTACGTGCTGGGCAATGCCGAGCGCTGCGCCGGCGTGACCCGCGCCGCCGACGGCCACATCTCGGCGATGACTTACGGTGTGGCCAACCTCGGCCAGATGGAGACCGAAGGCTACGATCTGGGCATCCGTTACCGTCTGCCGGAAATGGCGTTCGGCAAGATCATGATCGACTGGCAGACCAGCTACGTCAGCAAGTACGACGAAGCCGGCCAGAATCAGGCGGGCGACAACATCACGATCGGCAGCGTCGGCGAGCCGGGCATTTTCCGCGTGCGTTCCAACCTGGGCGTGAACTGGACGCTGGGCGACTTCGGTGTGAATTACACCCTGCGCTACTACTCCGGCATGAAGGAAAAGTGCATCTCGCGCGCCGCGGACTACTGCGATGCGCCGGACCACTTCGCCAATGGAGAGACCGACCCGCTGCGTCACACTGGTGCCAATACCTTCCACGACCTGCAGGTCAACTGGAAGGCGCCCTGGGACGCGACGATCGCCATCGGTGCGAACAATGTGTTCGACCACCGCGGTCCGCTGATGTACTCGGCCCCGGACAGCAGCTTCGCCTACTACGGCGGCTTCGACATCGGTCGCTACGTGTACATGAAGTACACCCAGCGCTTCTGATCGAGCTGTTTGCGTGACACGAAGACGGGCCGCAAGGCCCGTCTTTTTTTGTTCACCCAACTGAGGGGAGACAGGCACACGGCCGACCCGATAAGGTTGGGGTTGTCGAGACAGTCGCGACGGCGCCTACGTTTTCCTCAAGATCCGTGCCGTCTTGCCTGATGTTGAGGGGAACATCTTTGATTTCTGGTATGAGCGCGGCGGCCCGCCTGGGCAATGTGTCGCCGTGCCCATGGCGGCTACCGTTCTACCAAAGCAATCGGTTGAGGCTGGCGTACTCGATGCCAGCGCGGGGCACGCTGGAAAAGTTGCCGGCCAGGAAGTCTTCGACACTGTTCACGCCGGCACCGAAAGCGTGCTGGAACAGCGCCGGGCCGGCGCTGATCCGACGCACACCGGCCTCGCGCAATGCCAGCAGCGACGGTAGCCCGGGAACCGTCATTACGTTGAGCGGCATCGCGACCTTTGCCGCGATCTCGGCAATTTCCTTGATATCGGTGATGCCTGGCACGAAGCCGCCGTCTGCACCTGCGCCCCGGTAGCAAGACAAGCGGTGGATCGCCATGTCCACCGCATCACGCCCGGAAGCGAGGCCGCGCAAGTAAACGTCGGTGCGTGCGTTGATGAACAGCGGCGTGTCGCCGAGAGCCTGACGGGCCATGCGGATCTTCTCCATCAACAGCTCGGGCGTACCTGCACCATCTTCCAGATTGATCCCAACCGCACCGATGGCCGCGATTTCCTTCGCCAGCTCCGCCACGGCGTGCGGGTCGTCGCTATAACCGTCCTCCAGATCGATACTGACCGGAACTGACGAGACACGGGCAATGGCGCGTACCTGATGCAATAGTGCATCGAGCGGTAGTGCACCGCCATCGGCATAGCCGCAAGCCCAGGCCAGAGCCGCACTGCTGGTACCGATAGCTGGAGCGCCTGCCCGTTGCCAGAGTGCTGCGCTGACGGCATCCCAAGCGTTGGCGATTAACAGGGGGGTGTTGGTGCGATGAAGGTCTAAAAACCTGAAAAAAACGGGTGCGCTCATGACGTGTTGCCTTAGGCGGGCGAGTGGCCGAAATGTGGCATCGGCCGCGCTAAGTGTCTTGCCATTTTCGGACATCAACCTCGACAAACCGAAACCTTACCTAAGGCTTGAACTAGGTCAACTTGGCCGCGCCAGCGGACAAGCTCGGCTTGAATGCATCATCAGGCAACTGCACTTGTAGCTGCCCGCACCTATGCGATTGACGGGGCATGCCACCACCGGGCAGACCGCGGACACGTGTTGGCGCGAGTGCACCAGCGTGTCGTGCTGCCGCTGCAACGCCTGCAGCATCCGCTCTCGGTGTACGAGGCCTTGCTGGACATGGCGCGATGGGCCTGCAGCACGAGCGTATCGCCGAGGTGTACGAGCAACGCAAGCTTCACCGGGCTGGGCAGTGACTGGCCGGCTCTGGTGCAGCAAGCGGTGCGCGAGGGCGCCCGCTTCGCCGACTTCTCCTGGAGCTGCGCTCGCGAGCGGGCGACGCGCGCCACGGTCGGGCTCAGGCCGAGGTCAGCCCCATCAGGTTCTCGGCATGCTCGCGCCAGCTCGGCAGCTTGTTGAGCATGCCGGTCTTGGAGAGGTACTCCTCGTCCACCTCCGAGCCGCTGGCCAGCGCCATCGCCACGTGCACCGCGCCGGTGACCCAGAAGCTGCGGGTGCTGGAGCGCTGCGGCTGGCGATGGAAGGCCACCGCCTCGATGATCGGCATCGGCAGGCCCCACAGGCCCAGCAGGTAGGCGCCGGCTTCGGCGTGGCCCGGCCGGGTGTCGTTGGCATCGGTGGGTGGCTCGCGCTCGTCGCGCACGCCCGGCAGCAGCAGGCCGATGTCGGCCAGCAGCGCCGCGGTCGAACCGAGTTCGACGCTGGAGGCCGGCAGCATCTTCGCGGCCAGCTTGGACGCCAGCAGCGAGCGCTGCTGCAGCGCGTTGCGCTCGGCGTTGGACAGCGCCTGCACCGAGAACACTTCGCTGGCCAGGACCAGGTCGCGCAGGGTGGCGGTGCCCAGCCGGGTCACGGCGGTGCGCAGGTCGGAAATGGTGCGGCCGTTGGAGAAGAACGCCGAATTGCACAGCTGCAGCACCTTGGCCGCGATCGCCGGGTCGGCCGAGACCAGCTTGGCCAGGTCGGCGGCGTTGCTGCCCTCGTCCTGCTCCAGCGCATGCATCAGGCTCAGGTACAGATGCGGCGGCGAGGGCAGCTTCTCGATGCGGCCGATGCTGGAACGCAGGCGCGGGTTGCCCAGCAGTTCCTGCAGTTCCTCCAGGCTGGTGACCGCTTCCAGCAGCATTTCCGGGGACAGCGGCAGCGGCAGGAACCGGTGGGCCACGCCGATGATCCGCGCCGGCGGCGCGCGATTGCTCTGTTCGGCCTCGATCAGCGCGATGCGGATGGTTTCCGGGCTCAGCGTGCGGATCTGGCCGAGCAGGGTGGCGGTGGTCAGGTCCGGCAGCGTCGGCGCGGCGATCACCGCATCCAGGCGCACCGTGGCCGCCGCGGCGATCGCGGCATTGCCGTCGGCAACACTCTGGACCTGCCAGTCGTCGCCAAGATCGCGAATGTATTCAGTGACTTCGGACGGAAGGCTGGCTTCGTCGCCGACGAACAGGATGCGCAAGAGACTGTCCCCCAAGAAGAGCCGGATCGCGGACGGACCGGGCTCGGTGATGCCATGGCGCAATGTACCGCAAACCCCGAAGGGCGGCGCCCCGGCAACGGCAAAACGTGAAACGGATCAGCCACGGCGGGGCGGCGGCGCCCCGCCGTGGCGGCGGCTCAGGCGCCGGCTTCGAAGCGGGTCACGGACTCGCGCAGGATGCGCTTGGCTTCCTCGGCGTTGCCCCAGCCGTCGAGCTTGACCCACTTGCCCTTCTCCAGGTCCTTGTAGTGCTCGAAGAAGTGGCCGATGCGCTCCATCCAGTGGCCGGACACCTGGGTGATGTCCTCGATGTGCGCATAGCCCTGGAACACCTTGGCCACCGGCACCGCCAGGATCTTCTCGTCACTGCCGGCCTCGTCGCTCATCTTCAGCACGCCGACCGGGCGGCAGCGCACCACGCAGCCGGGCACCAGCGGCAGCGGTAGCACCACCAGCACGTCGGCCGGGTCGCCGTCGCCGCACAGGGTGTTGGGCACGTAGCCGTAGTTGCACGGGTAGCGCATGGGGGTGGAGAGGATGCGGTCGACGAAGATGGCGCCGCTGGCCTTGTCCACTTCGTACTTGACCGGCTCGGAATCCTTCGGGATTTCGATGACGACGTTGATTTCTTCCGGCAGGTTCTTGCCGGAGGTGACCAGTTCCAGACCCATGCGCTAGCTCCAGTGGAGTGGCTTCTAAAGAGGCAGGCATTCTAGTCGGTTGGCTGTTGCAATGCAGCGCACGGCGGTTCGGAGGATTCCTACAGCGGTTTCGGACTCCATACCGGCCCGCATGGGGCGCATTCCGATGGTGCCGGAATCGGGCGGCGGCGACCCTGTGGCCACTGTCCCCACCCAAGGAGCAAGACGATGAACGGAATCCGGCAATCGATGCTGCCGCTGCTGGCGGTGCTGGTCCTGGCCTGCGGCGGTGCGCAGGCGCGGCAGGCGCAACCGGCTTACGTGGATGCGATGGACTATCCCGACCCGGGCGAGGGCTGGGAGGCGTTCGCCGACCTGGAGCAACGGCTGGCGCACGACTTCGACCAGCTCTGCGGCGACACCTTCTGCGAAGGCGACTACAGCGACTACCGGCCGCTGCGCTATCGCTGCTCGGTGCGCCAGCGCGACGGGGTGATCGGGGAGTGCATCTGGAGCTTCGGCGCCAGCGAGGCCAGTATCGATGCGAACACCGGCCGGGTCGTGGTCGATGCGCGGCTATGGCACTGCCGGACCCCGCTGCAGCCGCAGACCCGGCTGCACGCGCTGTATGCGGCGCTGTCGGGCGAGCGGCCGCTGTTCGCGCCGCTGCCGCACAGCGAGCACAGCATCAACGACGGTCTGATCGACTGCCTGTAGCGGCAAAGGACGCGCAGCAGGCACCGGCATGTCGCCGACGCCCGCTGCGCGTGTGGCTACAGCAGCGGCACCAGCAGCAACGCCACGATGTTGATGATCTTGATCAGCGGATTGATCGCCGGGCCGGCGGTGTCCTTGTACGGGTCGCCGACGGTGTCGCCGGTGACCGCGGCCTTGTGCGCCTCGCTGCCCTTGCCGCCGAAATGGCCGTCCTCGATGTACTTCTTGGCGTTGTCCCATGCGCCGCCGCCGGTGGTCATGGAGATGGCCACGAACAGCCCGGTGACGATGGTGCCGATCAGCAGGCCGCCGAGCGCGCGCGGGCCCAGCAACAGGCCGACCACGATCGGCACCGCCACCGGCAGCAACGAGGGCACGATCATTTCGCGGATCGCCGAGCGGGTCAGCATGTCCACCGCGCGGTCGTATTGCGGCTTGCCGGTGCCCTGCATGATGCCGGCGATCTCGCGGAACTGCCGCCGCACTTCCTCCACCACCGCGCCGGCGGCGCGGCCCACCGCCTCCATTGCCATCGCGCCGAACAGGTAGGGGATCAGGCCGCCGATCAGCAGGCCGATGATCACCGTGTGGTCGGACAGGTCGAAGGCGAAGGTTTCGGTGGGGTGCGCGGCGCGCAGGTTGTGGGTGTAGTCGGCGAACAGCACCAGCGCCGCCAGCGCCGCCGAGCCGATCGCATAACCCTTGGTCACGGCCTTGGTGGTGTTGCCGACCGCGTCCAGCGGGTCGGTGACCGCGCGTACCTCCGGCGGCAGTTCCGCCATCTCGGCGATGCCGCCGGCGTTGTCGGTGATCGGACCGTAGGCGTCCAGCGCCACGATCATGCCGGCCATCGACAGCATCGCGGTGGCGGCGATGGCGATGCCGTACAGGCCGGACAACGCGAACGCACCCCAGATCGCGGCGCACACCGCGATCACCGGCAGCGCGGTGGACTTCATCGAGATGCCGAGCCCGGCGATGATGTTGGTGCCATGGCCGGTGGTCGAGGCCTGCGCCACGTGCTGCACCGGCTTGTACTGGGTGCCGGTGTAGTACTCGGTGATCCACACGATCAGCCCGGTCAGCGCCAGGCCGATCAGCGCACAGCCGTAGAGCTTGCCGGCACCGGCGGCGGTGTCGCCCATCAGTTGCTGGGTCACCGGCCAGAACGCCAGCGCCGCCAGCACCGCCGAGACCACCACGCCCTTGTACAGCGCGCCCATGATCGAGCCGCCCGGGCGCACGCGCACGAAGAAGGTGCCGACGATCGAGGCGACGATCGACACCCCGCCCAGCACCAGCGGATACAGCACCGCGTTGCGCCCGGCCTCGGCGGCCATCAGCCCGCCCAGCAGCATCGTCGCGATCACCGTGACCGCGTAGGTCTCGAACAGGTCGGCGGCCATGCCGGCGCAGTCGCCGACGTTGTCGCCGACGTTGTCGGCGATCACCGCCGGGTTGCGCGGATCGTCCTCGGGAATGCCGGCCTCGACCTTGCCGACCAGGTCCGCGCCGACGTCGGCGCCCTTGGTGAAGATGCCGCCGCCCAGGCGCGCGAAGATCGAGATCAGCGAACTGCCGAAGGCCAGGCCGACCAGCGCATGCAGGCTGTCGCCCACGCTGTGTCCCAGCCACTGCAGCAGGCCGTAGTAGCCGGCAACGCCGATCAGGCCCAGCCCGACCACCAGCATCCCGGTGATCGCGCCGCCGCGGAACGCGACCGCCATCGCCGGCGCCAACCCGCGCCGCGCCGCTTCGGCGGTACGCACGTTGGCGCGCACCGACAGGTTCATGCCGATGTAGCCGGCGACCCCGGACAGCACCGCGCCGATCGCGAAGCCGCCGGCGGTGTACCAGCTCAGGAACACCCCGACCAGCACCAGCAGGACCACGCCGGCGATGGCGATGGTCAGGTACTGTCGGTTGAGGTAGGCGCGGGCGCCTTCCTGGATCGCATCGGCGATCTGCCGCATGCGTTCGTTGCCGGCGGGCTGCGCCAGGATCCAGCGCGTGGAGACGATGCCGTAGAGCACCGCCAGAGCCGCGCACGCCAGTGCCACGGTGACCGCATATCGTTCCAGCATGACCCCTCCCAAGGATGTGGATGGCGCCCAAGCGCTGGACATACCGGGGGATCACACCGTAGGAGCTGAAGCATGCAACGACTCCGCGGCCACAACGCGCGCCGCTGGTGCGTATCGCAATGTCATCTGGCCTGAACGTGGGCGAGTATGCGCCTGCCTCCGTGATGCCGCCAGCGACCAGGCAGGGCGTCTCACTTTTGGCGTGCGGTTCAGTCTGTGCGTGGCAGCGTGGCGCATCGCTTCCCAGGAGCCCTCCGATGCAATCGACGATTTCCCCAAGGCTGCGCGCACGCGCCTCGATCGTGGCCCTCGGCCTGTGTGCGCTGGCGCCGCTGGCCGCTGCAGCCGCCGACCCGACCCCGGAACTGCAGCGCCCGGCCAGCGCGCCGCAGGCGGTGGGCGTGGTGCATACCATCCGCCAGATCCCCGAGGCCTGCGTGCGCTTCGAGGGCGAGTACACCGGCGATGCGGCGCAGCCCTACCGCTTCTCCGCGGTGCGCAGCAGCCCGACCTGCCAGCCGCGCGCCAGGCTGGTCGAGTTCGATCAGGCCAAGCCCAGCGAGGCCACCGGCTGGAAGTTCAACGACCTGATCCGCGTGCCCAGCGCCGCCTGTCCGTCGCAGCAGGCGGTGGTGCGGGTGTGGCGCAAGCCGGTGGCGCTGAACACCGAGCGCGATGGTCAGGGCCAGTCGCGGATCTATCTGGAAGAGGCCAAGCAGCAGGCGGCCGCCGGCAAGGTCCCGCAGGTGCCGCAGTTCACCGCGCAGATGACGGTGGAAGGCAAGGCCTGCCGCTGAGCGGGAGGATTGTCGAGCCGCCTCGGCCTTCACGCCTGCATCGCGCAGGCAGGGCGGCTGCGACCGGTGCTGCGTATGCGCGACGGTGATGTGGCTGTCGTGAGGCCGCACAGGCACGGCGCATGCGATCCCTGGATGCCTGCGTAAAGCAGGATCCAGGACAGGCTTGGCGGCTTTGCGCTTTGCGTTGCTGTCGCACTTCTTGACCGTCGCCGATCCGTCGCATGCGGCGCCTCAGGTCGGCACGTTGCTGGTGTGCCGTCGCCGCCATTCGTCGGCGACGTCGCCCATGGTCTTGGCGACGCCATTCCTGATCCAGGCCATGAGCGCGCGGTCGAACGCGAAGCCGTCGCCGCACATGGTCACGAGGAAGCGGCGCACGTTCTGCGTGTTGCGATAGTGCTCGTCCACCGGCGTCGCACGGGTGATGGGATCGCTGTGCCAATCGAAGCGCATGTGGCCGGACGCGCTGCTTGGGTCTTCGTGCGTGTCGCGCATCCTGGCGGCCTCGTCTTCTCTCAAGCTGCAGGCAATCCGACATCCGTGGTGGATGAGCCAGGACCCCTGCAGCATCCTGTCGCGTCCCTCGATCGTCCGGCGCGGCGCCTGCAGAGGCTGGCGCCAACGGCGACATCACGCGCGCGACGGCATGCGCCGATGACGTCATGCCGATCGTGCGCCCGCGCTGTCAGCCCTCCCAGGCCGGCAGCTTCTTCTTCACCGCCACGTTCTTCAGCGCCACGTACTTGGGCAGCCCATCCGTGCCGTAGGGCAGCGGCGCCTCGCCGCGGATCAGCGGCTGCAGATAGCGGCGCGCCTTGTCGGTGATGCCGAAGCCGTCCTTGCGCAGGAAACCGGCCGGCATCTTCTTCTCGTGGTTGGCGACCTTGTGCAGTGGCGCCGCCTCGATCTTCCAGCGGTACGGCGCATCGCTGCTGCGCACGATCGCCGGCATCACCGCGTTCATGCCCTTCAGCGCGAACTGCACCGCGGCCTTGCCGACCGCCTGCGCCTGCTCCCAGTCGGTGCGCGAGGCGAGGTGGCGGGCCGAACGCTGCAGGTAGTCGGGCAGGGTCCAGTGCACCTTGTAGCCAAGTTCGGCCTTGACCTTGCCGGCCAGGTAGGACGCCACGCCGCCGAGCTGGCTGTGTCCGAACGCATCGGTGCCGCCGCCGGCATCGGCGACGAAGCGGCCGTCGGCGGTCTGGATGCCTTCGCTGGCCACCACCACGCACCAGCCGACCTTGTCCACCACCTTGCGCACCTGCGCCAGGAAGGCGGCCTCGTCGTAGGCGCGTTCGGGGAACAGGATGATCTGCGGCGCGTCGTCCGGCGATTGCGCGGCCAGGCCGGCGGCGGCGGCCAGCCAGCCGGCATGGCGGCCCATGGCCTCGTAGACAAATACCTTGGTCGAGGTTTCGGCCATCGCCGCCACGTCCAGCGCCGCCTCGCGCACCGACACCGCGGTGTACTTGGCCGCCGAGCCGAAGCCCGGGCAGGTGTCGGTGACCGCCAGGTCGTTGTCGATGGTCTTGGGCACGCCGATGCAGTGCAGCGGGTAGCCGAACGCCTGCGCCAGCTGCGACACCTTCCACGCGGTGTCGGCCGAATCGTTGCCGCCGTTGTAGAGGAAGTAGCGCACGTCGTGCGCCTGCAGCACCTGCAGCAGGCGCTCGTACTTGGCGCGGTCGGCTTCCAGCGACTTGAGCTTGTAGCGGCACGAGCCGAACGCGCCGCCGGGGGTGTGGGCCAGCGCGGCGATCGCCGCCGCCGACTCCTTGGAGGTGTCGATCAGGTCCTCGCGCAGCGCGCCGAGGATGCCGTTGCGCGCGGCCAGCACCTTGACCTTGCGCGCCCGCGCTTCGCCGATGACGGCGGCGGCGCTGGCGTTGATGACGGCGGTGACGCCGCCGGACTGGGCGTACAGCAGGGTGCCTTGGGCCATGGTCGGGGTTCGCTCCTGGGGTGGGGACATTGCCGGGACATTGCCCGGATGCGGTAAGCTGGGGATCTAGCGGTGCAGCGCAGGCGTGGCCCCCGAGTCTAACGCCGCCGGCCGCGCACGGTACTTTCCTCGAGGAGTCAGGTTGATGCGATTGGTTCTGTTGGGACCGCCCGGATCGGGCAAGGGCACGCAGGCGGCCCGCCTGAAGGACAAGCTGCAGATCCCGCACATCTCCACCGGCGATCTGCTGCGCGCCGAAGTCGCCGCCGGCACCCCGCTGGGCGTGCAGGCCAAGGAAGTGATGGCGCGCGGCGACCTGGTCTCCGACGACATCCTGCTCGGCATGCTCGAATCGCGCCTCGGCCGCGACGACGTGCGCAACGGCTTCATCCTCGACGGCTACCCGCGCAACCTGGCCCAGGCCGGCGCGCTGGACGAACTGCTGGCCAAGATCGGTCAGCCGCTGGACGCGGTGGTGCAGCTGGACGTGGCCAACGAACTGCTGGTCGAGCGCATCGCCGGCCGCGCCAAGGCCGAAGGCCGCGAGGACGACAATCCCGAGTCGGTGCGCAAGCGCCTGCAGGTCTACACCGATTCGACCGCGCCGGTGATCGGCTTCTACGACAAGCGCGGCACGCTGGCGCGGGTCGATGGCGTCGGCTCGCTGGACGAGGTGCTCGCCCGCATCCTGGCGGCGATCGGCCGCTGAGGCGGCACGGCACGCCGGCGCCCGCCGCGGGTGCCGGTCGTGCAGACGGCGCCGTACCGGTGGCGGTGCGCCTTCCGTCACGACGCGCCACGTCCGCCCGTACGAGCGGTTTCCCGACACGCATACCCGGTAAGGCCCGTCGCGGCTGAAGCCGCTCCTGCGGCGGGGAAGCGACGTAAGGACATGTCCTGCTGCGCTGCGCACAGCGAGTAGCCACCGTGGGCGCGCATCCCGCCTGCCAATGGAGGGCCGGGATCGGGGAAAGAAGGCGCCAGCGAACGGGCTTGCTCAGAGCCCCACGACATGAGCTCCCTTGGGGATGGTCTCTTGGGGAGTAGAACCACAGGGTGTCGAGGCTGGCCCGTTCATTCTCGGCGTCGGCTCCCGACTTGCCTATCGGGGACTTTCCTCAGCGGATGTGGGGGATTCCCTACTTGACGGCGCCGCGCCACGATTGCCCCGGATCGGTCCCACGGCCTGCCTGCCACGGCCAACGGCCGCACCTGCGCAGGTTTGCGTGCGCCGGGGGATCGGCGACAATCCGGCCATGAGCAAGATCCATATTCTCGGCATCGCCGGTACGTTCATGGGCGGTGTCGCCGCGCTGGCGCGCGAACTCGGCCATGCGGTCGAGGGCAGCGACCAGGCGATCTACCCGCCGATGTCCACACAGCTGGAACACCTGGGCATCGCGCTGAAGCAGGGCTACCTGCCCGAGCACATCGCCGCGGACTGCGACCAGGTGATCGTCGGCAACGCGCTGTCGCGCGGCAACGCGGCGGTGGAGGCGGTGCTCGACGCCGGGCGCGCCTACACCTCCGGGGCGCAATGGCTGAGCGAGCAGGTGCTGCCGGGGCGCGACACCCTGGCGGTGGCCGGCACCCACGGCAAGACCACCACCACCAGCATCCTGACCTGGCTGCTGCAGGCCGCCGGGCGCGAGCCGGGCTTTCTGATCGGCGGAGTGGCCGAGGACTTCGGCGTGTCCGCGCGGCTGGGGCGTGCGGCTGCCGAACCCGCATCCGGCGCTGCGCGCCACCTTCTCCCGGAGGGAGAAGGACATCAGGGGCCGGCCCTGGCGGGCCGCCCGCTGTTTGTGGTCGAGGCCGACGAGTACGACACCGCGTTCTTCGACAAGCGCAGCAAGTTCGTGCACTACCGGCCGCTGGTGGCGATCCTCAACAATCTCGAGTACGACCACGCCGACATCTTCCCCGACGTCGCCGCGATCCAGCGCCAGTTTCACCATCTGGTGCGGACCGTGCCGCGCCGCGGGCGGCTGATCGTCAATGGCGAGGACGCGCACCTGCGCGAGGTGCTGGCGATGGGCTGCTGGACCCCGGTGGAGCGCTTCGGCTTCGATCCCGGCTTCGACTGGAGCGCGCGCCTGATCGCCGCCGATGGCAGCCGCTTCGCGGTGCTGCACCAGGGTCGCGAACTGGGCGAGGTGGACTGGCCGCTGCTCGGTCGCCACAACGTGATGAACGCGCTGGCCGCGCTGGCCGCCGCCCATGCGGTGGGCGTGGTGCCGGCGCAGGTGATGCCGGCGCTGGCGCGCTTCCGCAGCGTCAAGCGGCGTCTGGAAGTGCTCGGCCAGGCGCAGGGCATCACCGTGTACGACGACTTCGCCCATCATCCCACCGCTATCCGCACCACGCTCGAAGGCCTGCGCGCGAAGGTCGGCGCGGCGCGCATCGTGGTGGCGATGGAGCCGCGCAGCAATTCGATGCGGCTGGGCGCGCATGCCGAAGCGCTGGCGCCGTCGCTGGAAGCCGCCGACGCGGTGGTGTTCCTGCAGCGGCCGGAACTGGCCTGGGATGCGGGCAAGGTGATCGCCGCGGTACGCGGCGAGGCCTGCGCGGTGCCCGACGTGGACGCCCTGCTGGCCGCGCTGCAGGCACAGGCGCGCGCGGGCGACCATGTGGTGTTCATGTCCAACGGCGGCTTCGACGGCGCACCACGCCGCTTCCTGGCCGCGCTGCAATGAACGTCGTCGGGCACGGCGGAGCCGGCGCGTGAGCGCGCAGCGGACCACGCTGCCGCTGTTCCCGCTGCACGCGGTGTTGCTGCCCGGCGCCTCGATCAAGCTGCGGGTGTTCGAGCGCCGCTATCTGGACCTGGTCCGCGAATGTGGGCGCAGCGACAGCGGCTTCGGCGTCTGCCTGATCCTGGACGGCAGCGAGACCGGCGCCCCGGCGGTGCCGGCGGCGTTCGGCACCGAGGCGCGCATCGTCGATTTCGATGTCGGCGCCGATGGCGTGCTGGTGCTGAGCTTGCGTGGCGCGCGGCGCTTCCACGTGCTGCGCAGCCGGGTCCGCGACAACGGCCTGGTGGTCGGCGACGTGGAATGGCGCGAGGCCGATGGCGACGACGAACTGCGTCCGCAGCACGCGCTGTTGGCGACGGTACTCGACAGCATTCTCGACCAGGCCGCCGCGGTGTATCCGCTGGCCGGTCCGCGCCAGCTCGACCAGGCCGCCTGGGTCGGCTGGCGCATGGCCGAACTGCTGCCGCTGGACGAGCGCCAGCGCCTGTCGCTGCTGCAGGAAGACGACCCGCACGCGCGACTGGACCAGTTGCTGGCCTGGATTCCCTGAGCGAGGCAGGCGAGGGCGGTGTCGCCGTCCTGGCCTGACGTGGAGCGCGGCGGCCGGCATCCGTGCGGCGCTGCGCCATCATCGCCACGATCGCCGCGCGTTGTTCTCGATGGGTCATGCCACAGGCGGGCCACGTGCGCGCCGCAGCCGGCATTCAGCGCGCCGCTAGCAGGCGCGGGCCACGCTTGGCAGCGATCGGCGGCCGCGCCCGGCCGCCGG
>NZ_AQOK01000828.1:0-331 GCF_000364645.1 Xanthomonas sp. SHU 308
CGGCGCGGTCTGTGCCACCGGCGGCGGCGGTGGCGGCGTGCGCTTGGGCGCGCCAGCGCAGGCGCCCAGGGCGGCGGCCAGGGTCAGGGAGGTGAGGATACGCAGCACGTTCATGTGTCAGCTCGCCGCAGGGGGAGAGTGGAAGTCCAGGGTCGAGGCCAGCCGGTAGGCGGCGCTCAGGTCGGTCAGGCCGGCCGGGGCGCCGTGGATGGCGACCTCGGCCTGGCCCTGGGCACGCAGGCGCGCGGCAAGTTCGGCGAGCAGCGCCAGGCCGGCGCTGTCCACCCGCGAGACGGCCTGCAGGTCCAGCGCGCGTGCGCCCGGCAGCGCG
>NZ_AQOK01000829.1:0-8708 GCF_000364645.1 Xanthomonas sp. SHU 308
GGCCAGGTCCTGCGGGGTGATGTTGTTGGCGCGGGCGATCGCATACAGCGTGTCGCCGCGCCGAACGGTGGCGCTGACTCCGGGCTTGGGCACGGACACGCGAGGCGCCGAGGCAGCAGCGGTGCCGCGCACCGGCGCGCCGCCCGGCGTGCGCACCACCGTGGCACTGCTGCAGGCGCCGAGCGCCACCGCCACCAGCACCCCCAGGCCGCAACGCAGGCCGTTCCGCACCACCCGATCCACGCTCATCCGACCTTCGCTCTCCATATGACCCACACCACCAGCAGCGCCAGGATCGCCGAGGCGACCCAGCCGAGCGGCTCGATCCAGCGGCGCAACGCGGCTTCCGCACGCGGCCCGCCGAGGCGGATCGCCCCGGCCACCAGGTACACGCGCTTGCCGCGCCCCACCAGCATGCTCGCCAGGAACGGTAGCAGCGGTACCCCGACGATGCCTGAGGCCCAGGTGAATATCTTCAGCGGGATCGGGGTGAAGCCGGCCAGCACCAGCAGCCAGAACGCACGCCACGGCGACTCGGCGATGACCTCGCGCAAGTGGTTCACCTGCGCGTCGATCTTCTGCGTCCAACCGAGCCATTCGATCAGCGGCTGCACCGCGGCGAAGGCGAAATGGCCGAGCAGATAGCCGATCACCGCGCCAGCCAGGGAGCCGAGCAGGCTCAACGTGGCGAACCACAGCGCGCGCCGCGGCTGTGCCAGCGACATCGGCGCCAGCATCACTTCCGGCGGCACCGGGAACACGATGGCCTCGGCGAAACTGAGACCGGTCAGCAGGGCCGGCGCGCGGCGATGCCGCGACCAGGCGATGGCGCGTTCGTACAACGGCCCGAAAATCTTCATCCAGTGCGGCTCCGGGAAGTCAATCCAGCATGCCCGACAGCAACGGGACGAAGGTCACCGGCGCCAGGACGTCTTGTTCGATCTGGCCGTCGGCGGCGCGGCGCAGGCGGATCAGCGATTGCGCGGACGGGCCGCCGACCGGCGCCACCAGGCAGCCGCCCGGGGCCAGTTGTTCGATCAGTGCGTCGACCAGCGCCGGCGCCGCCGCCGTGACCACGATCGCATCGAACGGGCCGTGCTCGGGCCAGCCGATGCGGCCGTCGTCGTGCTTGCTGCGCACGTTCATGCCGAGCTGGCGGAAGCGCTTGCGCGCCTGCCGCAGCAGATCGCCGATGCGCTCGACGGTATGCACTTCCAGACCCAGCGCGGCCAGGATCGCCGCCTGGTAGCCGGAGCCGGTACCGACTTCCAGCACCTTCTTCGGCGCCGCTTCCAGCACCGTTTCGGTCATGCGTGCCACCACCCACGGTTGCGAGATGGTCTGGCCGTGGCCGATCGGCAGTGCGGTGTCCTCGTAGGCGCGCGAGGCCAGCGCCTCGTCGATGAACAGATGCCGCGGCACGGTGCGCACCGCGTTGAGCACGCTCTCGTCGCGGATGCCGGCCTCGCGCAGGCGCTCGACCAGGCGATCGCGCACGCGCTGCGAGGTCATGCCGATGCCGATCGCTTCCGGCTGCAGGCGCAACCGCGGGGTCATGCCGGGCGGTCCAACGCGGCGGTCAGGCCGCCGACCCAGCTGGCGACCTTTTCCAGTGCTTGGTAGCGGGTCAGATCGACCTGGATCGGGGTGATCGAGATGAAGCCGGTGCGTACCGCGTGGAAGTCGGTACCGGGACCGGCGTCCTGCTCGCGCCCGGCCGGGCCGATCCAGTACACGGTGCCGCCGCGCGGGTCGGTCTGCGGCAGGCATGGTTCGGAGCGGTGGCGGTTGCCGAGCCGGGTGACCTCGAAGCCCTTGATCTCCTGCCACGGCAGGTCGGGCACGTTGACGTTGAGGATGGTGTCGGCCGGCAGCGGATCGGCCTTGAGCTGGGCCACGATCTCCACCGCGGCGCGTGCGGCGGTCTGGAAATGCCTGGGATCGTGGTTGTGGCTGACCAGCGACACCGCCACCGCGGGCAGGCCGAGGAAGCGGCCTTCCATCGCCGCCGAGACGGTACCGGAATAGATCACGTCGTCGCCGAGATTGGCGGAATTGTTGATGCCGGAGACCACGATGTCCGGGTCGAACTCCAGCATGCCGGTGAGCGCCAGATGCACGCAGTCGGTGGGCGTGCCGGCGACGCTGCAGGTGTAGTGGTCGATGCGCTTGAGCCGGATCGGCAGATCCAGGGTCAGCGAATTGCTGGCGCCGGACCGGTCGCGGTCGGGTGCGACCACCGTCACCTCGTGGCCGGCGCCGCGCAACTGCTCGGCCAGCATGCGAATGCCGGGGGCGTCGACGCCGTCGTCGTTGCTCACTAATACGCGCATGGTGCTCCTCGAAAACCGGGGGCATGATACCGGATGCGCCCTGCCAGGTCGCTGACAGCGCGACGACGACCGCGGTGACGGCCATCGCGCCGCGCACTGGAGCGGCGTCGCACCGTGCGACCGCAGCGCAGTGGTCCGCACGCCAGACGCTGCCGGCAACGCCGCGCTCACCTCAAACCGCGCCGCACGCTCTAAGCTGTGCGCATGGCGCATTCCGACGACGAAGATCCCGCCGCGCTGTTCCGCGCGGCCATCGGCAAGGTGGCCCCGCTCAACGCGACGCCGCCGGCCAATGCCAAGCCGCGCCCCAAGCCGCGCGCGCGCATGGCCGAACGCGACGACGCCGAGGCGCAGGGCGAGTTCCAGCAATTGCTGCGGCAGAGCACGCCACTGGAAGCCGGCGACGTGGCCAGCTACCGCCGCGAGCATCTGCCGGCGCGGGTGTTCCAGCGCCTGCGCAAGGGCCAGTTCTCGGCCCAGGACGAACTGGACCTGCACGGTGCCACCGCGGCGCAGGCCGAGACGCTGCTGCGCCAGTTCCTGGCCGAGGCGCACGCGCACGAGTTCGGCTGCGTGCGGATCGTGCACGGCAAGGGCCTGCAATCGGGCGGCGTGCCGCTGCTGAAGAATCTGGTGGACCGCCTGCTGCGCCAGCGCAACGACGTGCTGGCCTTCCATTCGGCGCCGACCGCGCAAGGCGGCACCGGCGCGATGCTGGTGCTGCTGGCGCGGCGCTGAGCGGCGCCGCAACTGAGGGCACCGCGGCTCGCTGGCCCGATCGGGAACCTGTGCACTGGCCGAGGTGGAGGGCGCCGGATCGGGGCGCCGCCGAATCCGGCATCGCCCACTGATCTGTCATTCGCGTGCAAGAGCGGCTTCACCGCGACCGGCGTGAACGGGAACGCCCGTCGCACGCCCCCCGTCGCCTGCCCGACGCAGATCCGGCCAGGCCGGGACGCCGCGGACGCGGCCGAGCACCGCGCGTGCGGACCCATTTCAATTTTCGCTTCTTGAAACGTCTTGTCAGAGAGCACCGTCCCTCTGCGAGCCGAACGTGACCGAAGCGACCACCGAATTCTTCCTGCAACCCACTGATCTGGTGGACGTTTCCGCGAGCGCCGCAGCGTTCGAGTCGGCGCGCCCGGCCCGGCCTGCGCTGCCGCCCCGGCCGAGCGCCGATGCCGCACCGTCACGGTGGTGGCCGCTGTTCCTGGGCTCGTTCCAGGGGCGCACGGACTGGCACGGCAACCGCCTGCAGCGCGGGATCAAAGCAGCCAAGTACCTGCTGCGTTCGCTGCGCATGCCTGCCGCGCATCTGCGTTTCCTCGACGAACTGTGCCGCGACCCGCGGATGCGCGGCTACGCCGAGCGCGACCCGCGCCTGCTCGAGCGCCACCTGCACCGTTTCGTCAATACCCGCTGGAGCAGCAAGGCGCGGCTGCGTCACCTCCGGCAGCACTATCGGCTGATGCTCGAGCGCCTGCCGGCCGCGTTGTTCGACGCCATCTACCGTCAAGGCCAGGCGGACCTGGGGACGCTGCCGCTGCACGATGGCAGCCTGCTGACGCTGTCGCTGCTGCCGCCGGCGCCGATGAGCTGCGAAGGCGAGCTCTGGTTGCAGCTCAGCGACGCGGCGGGACGCGAACTGTATCGCCTGGTGCTGACCGTGACCGGCGACGACGCCCATCCGACGGTACTGATCGGTTGCCTGCAGGGCCCCAAGGGTGCCGACGCCCGCGACGTGGTGCGCGCGCTGACCAAGCAGATGCACGGGCTGCGGCCCAAGCAACTGATGCTGTCCCTGGCCTGCACCTTCGCCGAGCGCCTCGGCGCGCACGCGATCCGCGCCGTCTGCAATGGCGCGCATCCGCTGCAGCGCAAGCGAGACGTGTTCCTGTCCGACTACGACGCGTTCTGGATCGAGCAGGGCGGTACGCCCATCGTCGATGGCTGGTTCGCGCTGCCGCTGACCCCGGCACGCAAGACCGCAGCCGATGTACCCAGCCAGCACCGCTCGGCGTTTCGACGCCGCGAGGCATTGCGGACGCATGCGGAAGGCTTGCTGGCCGCGGCGCTGCCGGCCGCTTGCGGTGCTGCGTCGCGTGGCGGCCAGTGAGCCTGGCTATACTGCCGCGGCCGCTTCCCTCCAGGAGCATCAGCAGTCGTGAGCCGGGCCGAGCACACCGAGGGCGCGCCGTCGCCGGAGCAGGCGCCTGCGCACCAGGTCGACGCGCTGTTCAAGGAACATCACCGCGCCCTGCTCGCGTTCCTGCACTGCAAGCTCGGCTCGATGGCGGACGCGCAGGACGTGGCGCAGGAGGCGTACATGCGCATCGTGACGCTTGAGCGTCCCGACGCGCTGGCATCGCCGCGCGCCTACCTGTTCCATGTCGCCTCGAACCTGGCGGTGGATCGACTGCGCATGCGCAAGGTCCGCGAAAACGCTGCGGTGGAGTTGCCGGAGCACGACTTGCCGCTCCCGCCGGTTCCCGAGCGGCACGCCACGGCCAGCGAGCAACTGCGCGCGCTGACCCGGGCGCTGCAAGAACTTCCCGCCAAGACCAGCCGCGCCTTCGTGCTGCACGTGATCGAAGGCAAGGACTTCGGCATGATCGCCAAGGCGATGAACGTGAGCGAACGAATGGTCCGCTACCATGTGGCCAACGCGCTCGCGCATTGCCGCAAACGCTTCGACGAAGCGGAGATCCCGTAATGGACAGCGGCATCGACCAACACATCCTCGACGACGCCGCGCGCTGGTGGGCCCTGCTGCGCGAACCCGCCAGCAACGAAGACACCGTGGCGCGCTGGCTGGACTGGACGGAGGCCGACCCGCGGCATCTGCAGGCGTTCGAACGCATCAATGCGCTCGGCGGCGACCTGGCGACGCTCGATGCGGCAGCGCGGGACGAGGTGGTGCGCAGGTTCGCGCCGCCGCGTTCGCGCTGGCGGCCGCTGCAGGTAGCGGCCTGCGTGGGCGTGCTGGCGCTCGGCGGCGCCCTGGCCTGGCGGCAGCTGCACCCGCCGCCACTCACCCAGGTCTACAGCAGCGCGACCAGCCGCCACCAGGACATCGTGCTGGCGGACGGCTCCAAGATCGCGCTCGGCGGCGCATCGAAGTTGAGCACCCGCTTCAGCGCCGGGCAGCGCCACGTGGAGCTGATCGCCGGCGAGGCCTTCTTCGACGTGGCGCACCACGCCGGGCGCCCGTTCGTGGTCGACGCCGGCGGCGTGTCGATCCTGGACGTGGGCACCGCCTTCGACGTCAGCCGCGACGGCGAACGCGTCGAAGTCGCGGTCACCGAAGGCCGGGTCCGCATCTACGGCGCCGGCCAGGTGCCGGCCGACGGCAGCGGCGGGCTGGAAGCGGTGGCCGGACAGCGCGTGTCCTACGATCCGGCCAAGCCCGCGCTGCAGGTCAGCCAGATCGACGTGGCGCAGGCCACCGCCTGGCGCGATCACCGGCTGGAGTTCGTCGATACGCCGCTGGACACGGTGATCGCGCGGGTCAACCGCTACAGCGACCGGCCGCTGCGCCTGGCCGACCCCGAGCTTGCGCGGCTGAGCTTCACCGGTACGGTCGACACCCATGCGACCGCGCAGTGGATCGAGGCCCTGCCGCAGGTGTTCCCGCTGCGGGTGCGCCAGGGCAAGGACGAAATCGTGCTGAGCCGCCGTTAGGCGATACCGCGCGCCGCCCGGGCTTAGGGGCGGCGGCCGCCCGCGTCGGCATCGCCGCGCGTGGCATAATTCGCGCTTCCGCTGGGGGGCGACGGGCAGTGCGTGGGCTGAGGCGACTGATCATCTGCGGCAGCCTGGCATTGCAGCTCGCACCCTGCCCCCTTGCCCTCGCCGTGCCACTCGCGCCCGACGCACGGCAGATCGGGTTCTCGATCCCGCCGCAGGCGCTGTCCACGGCGCTGATCGCGTACGGCAAGCAGGCCAACATGCAGGTGCTGACCGCCAGCCCGACCCTGGCCGGGATGCGCAGCGACGGGCTGCAAGGCATGTTCACCCCGGACGCGGCGCTGCAGCGCCTGCTGCAATCGAGTGGGCTCGCGTACCGCATGCTCGATGCGAACACGGTGGCGGTCACCCCCGCCGCCACGGCGCCGGTCGATCCTGCGGATGCCGCCGATGCGCACCGCGCCGGCGCGCCAGCCAAGCTGCTGGAACAGGTCGACGCCGCGGCGCTGACCGATCACGCCATGGGCGACGTGCCAGCCTATGCCAGCGACGCGCTGCGTTACGCCGCCGCTTCCATCGCCGTGCCGCAGTCGGTGAACGTGGTCGCTCCGCATCTGCTGGCCTCGCAACAGGTGCGTACCGTCGCCGACGCCCTGCGCAACGTGGCCAGCGTGCAGCAGATCGAAAATCCGTTGCGCGCGCCGCTGTTCAAGATCCGCGGCATCTACACCGGCAACGGCATGACCGACGGGATGCCGAACAGCTTCGTCGGCCTCGGCGGCTACCCGCCGATGATCGGCGTGGAGCGGGTCGAAGTGCTCAAGGGCCCGGAATCGATCCTCGGCGACAGCAACGGCGGCGACATGAGCGGACTGATCAACGTCGTCACCAAGCAACCGCTGCGCACCCCGAAGCGCGAACTGAGCTACGTCCTCGGCGAGCGCGGCGACGTGCAGGCCGGGCTCGATGCGACCGGACCGATCGGCGCCACGCCGCTGAGCTATCGGCTCGTCGTCTCCGGCCAGCATGCCGATTCCACGGCGCAAGGCTACGGGCCGCGCAATGCCGCCTACCTGGCGCCGTCCATCGCCTGGCAGGGAGACGACAACCGCCTGGTGCTCGGCGTGCAGCGCGTGACCGATCGGCAGCCGGCCGCCGACCATGCCCTGCTGCTGCGCAACCGCGTGTCGGCGATGACGCCCAGGAGCTTGCGGCTGGGCAACGCACAGGACCACACCGCCTACCGCACCCAGCGCGCCTATTACCTGTTCGATCAGCGGCTCAGCGATCGCTGGCAACTGCGCAGCCGCGGCCAGTACGTGACCCAGGCGATCGACGCGCGCAACTGGGGCATGCTGTCGCCTTCGCCGAAGGGCGCCGTGCGCGCCTATGCCGAGGCGTACCGCAATACGACGGCGTACTACACCATCCAGAACGACCTGGTCGGCAGCTTCGGCGACGGACCGCTGCGGCAGACTGTGACCCTGGGCCTGGATTACACGCGCGCGCGGCTGGGCAGCAGCGATTACTTCATCCGCATGCACCGCAACCGCTACGACGTGTTCGGCGACGAGCGGCTGGGTCCGGTGCACTGGCCGCATTCGCGGCGCGGGATTCTGCATTACCCCGGCAGCCCGTGGTCGAGCCGGAGCGGCATCCTGCTGCAGGACCAGATCAGCATGGGCGAACGCTGGGACGTGCTGCTGGCGCTGCGCCGCTCGGCGTACGAGATTTCCAGCTACGATGCCAAGGGCAAACTGCGCCAGTTGCGCCGGCGCCGCTGGGTGCCCAACGTCGGCGTGGTCTACAAGCTGACCCCGGAGGCGTCGCTGTACGCCAGCACCATGAACGGCTTTGCGCCGAGTGCCGTGCTCGGCAAGAACGGCCGGCCATTGCCGCCCGCGTTGTCGCGGCAAGTGGAGGTGGGGGCGAAGATCGATCTGTTCGAGCACCGGGCGCGGCTCAGCGCCGCCTACTACCAGATCACCGTCGACCGCAGCTTCGACCTGGTGCTGGCGCATCCGTCGTACTTCGCCAGACCGATCGACAGCCAGAGCAACCACGGGCTGGATCTCGACTTCGTCGGCGCCCTCGCCCCCGGCCTGGAACTGAGCAGCAGCCTGGCGCTGGCCCGCATCGGCCGGCGCGACGGTACGCCGACCCTCGGCGTCCCGCGCACCCGTTTCACCCTGTGGAGCAGCTACCAGTTCCAGGACAGCCGCTGGAGCGGCTGGGGCGTGGCCGGCGGCATCCTGGCGCGCGATCACACCCTCGGCCGCCGCCTGGCCGGCGGCTATTTCAAGATTCCCGGGCAGGCCAGCGTGGACGCGAACGTGTCCTATCGCACCGAGACCTGGGGCGTGACCGTGGGCATGCGCAACGTCTTCGATCGGCGACTGTATGCCGACGAGTTCGACGAGACCTTCGTGCCGCTGCCGGACGGCCGCAGCCTGCTGCTGACCGGCACCTATCGGTTCTAGCGCGCGTCGTCGCGACCGACGCGGCAGGCGTCGGCCGCGCTCAGGCCTCGGTGGAGGCCTGCGGCGCCTCTTCGACCTGGCCGAGTTCGTGCAGCAGTGCCGTGGCGTAGCTGCCCGGCGGCAATGCGAAGCGCAGTTCCAGCGCGTCGTCCTGCCCGTCCAGCCAGCGCCATTGCAGGTCGGCCACGCGCAGGCGGGTCGCCCGCCA
>NZ_AQOK01000830.1:0-2632 GCF_000364645.1 Xanthomonas sp. SHU 308
GCCGTCGCGCAGGCGCTGCGCGACCGCCTCGTCCAGCACCGCCAGTTCCAGCGCACGCGCCGCCTCGGCGCTGCGCAGCTCGCCGGCGCCCCACAGCGGCGCGGACGGATGGATGTCGAAGCGCTGCAGGCGCTCGGCCAGCGCCTCCGACCACGGCTCCGGACCGAACACGCTGCGGCTGCCGTCGAGCATCCACACTTCGCCGTCCAGCGCGCTGTCCCAGTTGCCGGCAGCCACGCGGGCGGCCAGCACCCGGTTGAACAGCTCCGAACGGGCCGCCGACAGCAGCAGCGAGCGCTGCTCGCGGCGCACTCGGCGGCCGCCGAACATCGCCAGCGCGGCGCCGACGTTGCCGCCATCGCGGCCGAAGCGCTGTTCGCCGAACCAGTTGGGAATGCCGCGCGCGGCGATCTGCGCCAGCCGCGTCTCGATCGCGCCGCGCTCGCCGCGCACCTCGCGCAACACCAGCACGAAGCCGTTGCCGGCCAGCGCGCCACGCGGCAGCTTGCGGTTGTGCCAGTGCGCTTCCAGCACCTGCAGATCCGCGTCCTGCAGGCTGTCCAGCGCCGGCGCCACGCGCTTGGGCAGATGCACCGAGAAGCGCTGGGTGGTGACCGCATGGCGGTCCTTCATGCCGGCATAGCCGATCGCCAGCTCCGCCACCCCGGCCCACTGCGCCAGACGGCGCGCGGCGAAGGCGGTGTTCATGCCGCGCTTGCGCACGGTCAGCAGCAGGTGCTCGCCCTCGCCGCTGGGCGCGAACGCGGGCAGTTCGTCGACCTGGAAATCCTCGGCGGTGCTGCGCATGCGCGCCTGCAACGGCGCGGCGCCGAACGCACGCGGCAACTCGCTCACAGCGCCACCAGCAGGGCCACGGCCTGCGCCGCGATGCCTTCGCCGCGGCCGGTGAAGCCGAGCTTCTCGCTGGTGGTGGCCTTGACGCTCACGCAGTCCAGTTCGACCTGCAACAGCGCCGCCAGGCGCTCGCGCATCGCCTGCGCATACGGGCCGACCTTGGGCCGTTCGCAGATCACGGTGATGTCGGCATTGCCCAGGCGCCAGCCGCGCGCGTGCAGCAGGCCGACGCAGTGATCGAGAAACTGCGCACTGTCGGCGCCCTTCCAGCGCGGATCGGACGGGGGAAAATGCTGGCCGATGTCGCCCAGCGCCAGCGCGCCGAGCAAGGCGTCGCACAGGGCGTGGATCGCCACGTCGCCGTCGCTGTGGGCAAGCACGCCGCGCTCGTGCGCCACGCGCACGCCGCCGAGCATGAGGTGGTCGCCCTCGCCGAAGGCGTGGACGTCGTAGCCCTGGCCGATGCGGAAGGGAGGAACGGAAAGGGAATCGTGTGACATGGGAATCCTGTTCGTAGAAGCGTCGACGCCGTCCGGCGATCAGACGCTGGAGTGCAGCGTGCGCACGTAAACCGGGAGCGGCTCGGACGCCGGCAAGGCCTCTTGTTCGTCCGCTGCGCCCCACTGCGGGTTGAGCCAGTCGTCATGGACGATGCGTTCGACCAGCGCCGGCAGCGGCGTGTGCCGGGTCGGCACGCGGAACGGCAGACGGCCGTGCGCCGACGACACCAGGCTGAAGCGCAACTGCCGCGCTTGGCCATCGTGCCAGCAGTAGAAGGTCATCGCCGGCGCCGCCTGCGCGCGCAGCGTGGCCTGGCGATCTTCGGCGGCCGCCTCCACGAACCGCGCCACGCTCGCCACGTCGATGCCCGCAGCGTGATCCTCGCGCGGCGAGAACGCCCACAGGTTGGCATTGGCCTCGTGCTGGATGTCGTCGCCATCGACCACGATCGCAGCGTTCGCGGCCTGCTGCAACCAGGCGTGCGCCACCGCGTCCTCGAACCGCATCAGCCGCCCTGCCGCTGGAACAGTTCGAACTCGAAACGCGCCAGGTCGGCCGGTGTGGTGACCTTGAAATTGTCTTCGGCGCCCTCGACCAGCAGCGGCCGCAGCCCCAGCAACTCCATCGCCATCGCGTCGTCGGTGACCTCGACGCCGGCCGCGGCGGCCTGCTCCAGGGCCCGGCTCAGTTGCATGCGCCGGAACAGTTGCGGGGTCAGCGCGCGCCACAGGCGCTCGCGCGGTTCGGTGCCATCGATGCCGCCGTCGTCGCCGGCGCGCTTGAGCGTGTCGCGCACCGGCGCAGCCAGGATCGCGCCGACCGGATCGCCGCGCCCCGCCTCCAGCAGCCGGTCCAGGTCGGCCAGCGCCAGGTTCGGCCGCGCCGCATCGTGCACCAGCACGAAGTCGTCCGCCTTCACCGACTCCGGCAAGGCATGCAACGCGGCCAGCACCGAGCCGGCACGGCTGCCGGCGCCCAGGCAGGTCAGGACCGGCTTGCCAGCCAGTTCGGTCCAACCCGGCCACTGTGCATCGTCAACGCCCAGCGCCACCATCGCCCCGGCCACCGCCGGATGCGCCAGCAGCGCTTCCAAGGCATGCGCCAGCAACGGGCGCCCGCCCGCCTGCAGGTACTGCTTGGGCGTGGCGCTGCCGAAACGGGTGCCGCGGCCAGCCGCCGGGACCACGGCCCAGACGGTGGCCATCAGGGCTGCTCGCCCGGCGCCGGCGTCACAGGCGCCGGCTGCGCGCCGGCGGCCGTACCGGCCGGGGCGGGC
>NZ_AQOK01000831.1:0-593 GCF_000364645.1 Xanthomonas sp. SHU 308
TCGGCCTGCTGCGCGTGGCGCAGGTCGATCCAGTTGCGGGTCACCTCGGCGATGGTCGCCGCGCGTACCTGCGCCAGGTCGGCCTGGGCATTGTCCAGATCGCCGCGGGCCATGCGCCGGGTCGCCTCGCCGCGGCCGAACAGCGGCAACTCCCATTCCGAGTCGAGCCCGACCACCAGGAACGAGGCGCTGGCGTCGGGGTCGATCGGGTCGAGGGTGCGCGCACGCAGCTGCGGGCGCTGCGATGCGCCGGCCACGGTATCCAGGCGCCGCGCCGCGCGCAGCTTGGCCAGTGCCTGGCCGACGTTGAGGTCGTCGCGCAGCGCCTGCGCGACCAGCGCGTCGAGCTGAGGATCGTGGAAGTCCTGCCACCAGGCCGTGCCGGGTGGGCGCGGGACCGCGGCCTGCGGCGTCGGGCTGCTCCATCGCGCGGGCAGCGACTGTTGCGGCAGATCCGGCAACGGCGTGCTGGCGCAGCCGGCCAGGGCCAGTGCGGCGGCCAGCGCCAGCACGCTGGCCGGGCGGATCCGGATCCGGCTCATGCCTGCGGCTCCGCGCCGGCCGGCAGGTCCAGCTCCGCACGCAGGCCCCCC
>NZ_AQOK01000832.1:0-7055 GCF_000364645.1 Xanthomonas sp. SHU 308
CCGCCGCCGCCTTGGCCGCCGCCAGCCGCTGCGCCAGCGCCAGCGGCGCTTCGCCGGGCAGCGGGGTCTCGTCGACCTGCGGGCGCGCGCAGTCGAAGGGAAGACGCAGCCGTTGCAGCAGTTCGCGGCGGTAGGCGGAAGTGGAAGCCAGGATCAGCGCGGGCATCGGCGGAAGGGCGGGCGGCGGCAGGCCGGGGCCGGCAGTCTGCGGCGGCTGGCGCGGACCGGCAAGGCGGTTCGGTGCTGGGCTGGCAGCGGCCCAGGGGGCGGTTTGACAGCGGCCCCGGCAGTCCTTAACATTCTGCGGCTTATGTCCGCGAACGTGCCCGAACTGTTGGATGCCTGGCGGATGGTCGCAGCGCGCAGGGTCTTCGAAGACCGCCTGCCGCTCTCGGCGATGACCCGTCTGCAAGGCAGCCTGGCCGACACCGAAGGCGAATGCCGCTACACGCTGGAATTCGGCCGCGACGCTGTACTGCAAGTGTCCTATGTCGAACTGAAGATCGAAACCGAGCTGCCGCTGATCTGTCAGCGCAGCCTGCAGCGCTTCCTGCTGCCGGTGTCGAGCGTGCAGCGGCTGGGGCTGATCCGCAGCGAGGAAGAAGAAGCCGCGCTGCCGCCGGATCACGAGGCCTTGCTGGTGCCGGAAGACGGCATGCTGCGGCCGGCCGATCTGGTCGAGGACGAGCTGGTGCTGGCGGTGCCGTTGGTGCCGGTGGCGCCCGGAAGCGAGGCGGTCGATCGCGACTGGCCGGCGACCGAGGAAGAAACGAGCAAGGTCAACCCGTTCGCGGCGTTGGCGGCGCTGAAGAAACAGTAGCGGTCGGTCCGCCTGCCGCTGCCTGAGGTTGTTGCCGGACGCGCGCGTCCTGCGCGACGTAATGACGACAGATGTAAACGAACCGAGTTTGGAGCAATCCCATGGCTGTGCAGAAATCCCGTGTCACCCCGTCCCGCCGCGGCCAGCGCCGTTCGCACGACGCCCTCAGCGCCAAGCAGCTGTCGACCGATCCGACCAGCGGCGAGATCCACCTGCGCCACCACGTCACCGCCGACGGTTACTACCGTGGCAAGAAGGTGATCGCCACCAAGACCGCGCAGGTCGAAGAAGATTGATCCGTGCCCGTCCACCGCGCTGCGGCGGACGGAGTCACCCATCTTCACAGGCCGCGCCGTACCGGGGCGGCCTGCGTAACAGGCAACAGGAACCAGCATGAGCAAGCGGATCTATTCCAGGATCGCGGGCACCGGCAGCTATTTGCCTGAAAAAGTGTTGACCAACGACGATCTGTCGCAGATGGTCGACACCAGCGACGAATGGATCCGCAGCCGTACCGGCATCCGCGAGCGGCACATCGCCGCTCCCGGCCAGACCGCCGGCGACCTGGGCTACGAGGCCGCGCTGAAGGCCATCGAAGCCGCCGGCATCGATGCCGCCGAACTCGACATGATCGTGGTCGGCACCACCACGCCGGATCTGATCTTCCCGTCCACCGCCTGCCTGATCCAGGCCCGCCTCGGCGTGGTCGGCTGCCCGGCGCTGGACGTCAACGCCGCCTGCTCCGGCTTCGTCTACGCGCTCAGCGTGGCCGACAAGTTCATCCGCAGCGGTGACGCCAAGACCGTGCTGGTGATCGGCACCGAAACCCTCAGTCGCATCGTCGACTGGACCGAGCGCACCACCTGCGTGCTGTTCGGCGACGGTGCCGGTGCGGTGGTCCTGCGCGCCGACGAAGACACCGGCATCCTCAGCACCCATCTGCATGCCGACGGCAGCAAGAAGGAACTGCTGTGGAATCCGGTCGGCATCGCCACCGGGCTGGGCGACGGCACCGGCGACCCCGCCGCCGGCGGCATCCAGATGAAGGGCAGTGAGGTGTTCAAGTACGCGGTCAAGGCGCTGGACGCCGTGGTCGACGAGACCCTCGAGGCCAACGGCCTGGACAAGCACGACCTGGACTGGCTGATCCCGCACCAGGCCAACCTGCGCATCATCGAGGCCACCGCCAAGCGCCTGGACCTGCCGATGGAGCAGGTGGTGGTGACGGTGGACATCCACGGCAACACCTCCTCCGCCTCGGTGCCGATGGCGCTGGACGTGGCGGTGCGGTCGGGCCGCGTGCAGCGCGGCCAGTTGCTGCTGCTGGAAGCCTTCGGCGGCGGCTTCACCTGGGGCTCGGCGCTGCTGCGCTACTGAGCCTGTTTCCGCGCCCGGCGCCGTTGGCGGCGTCGCGGCGCGCGATCGCGATCCGATGCCGGGCGCCGTGCGTCGTCGCCACGACGCGCGGCAATGCGCTCGCCGAACCCAATTCTCCTGACGCCAGCGCGTCCGGCGCGTGCATCGCGGTGCGTGGTCGCGCGCGGCCTGTGCCGCGATTTATCCGCGTCTGTCTTCCTTTCGCGACATCACGCCGCGCGCGAAAAGCGCGATTCGCCCAGCGTGGTCGCCTATGGGTGCGCGCTTTTTGCGTTGTCGCCTGGGCGTCCAGCCGCGTCCATCGGACATGCCCCTCGTTCCGCTTCTCCGCCGTTACGCGCTGCCAGCCCCTTGCCCGCGCGCGCGATTGCAACGCCGTGCGCCCGCGTGCGTCCCACGCTTCACATTTGCTGTCGGCCTGACACCGGGCGCCGCCGAGCGAGGCGCGAGCGGCGGCGCGCGATGGGCCTGCCGCCATTTCACATACGCCCGGGTACAGACGCCCGGCCGGTTTCGCCCGTATCATCGCCGCTCGATTTTCGCAGGGCCGACCGCGTGACCGATTCCACACTCGCCTTCGTCTTCCCCGGCCAGGGTTCGCAATCGCTGGGCATGCTGGCCGAACTGGCCGAATTGCATCCGCAGTTGCGCGACAGCTTCGCCGAAGCCTCCGAGGGCGCCGGCGTGGACCTGTGGGCGCTGAGCCAGGGCGGCCCGGAAGAGATGCTCAACCGCACCGAGTACACCCAGCCGGCGCTGCTGGCCACCAGCGTGGCGCTGTGGCGACTGTGGCTGGCCGAGGGTGGGGCGCGTCCGGCGCAGCTGGCCGGGCACAGCCTGGGCGAATACAGCGCGCTGGTCGCCGCTGGCGCCCTGTCGCTGCACGACGGCGCGCACCTGGTGCGGCTGCGCGGGCAACTGATGCAGGACGCCGCGCCGGCCGGCGTGGGCGCGATGGCCGCCGTGCTCGGCGCCGAGGACGCGCTGGTCGAAGAGGTCTGCGCGCAGGCCGCCGGCAGCCAGGTGGTGGTGCCGGCCAACTACAACTCGCCGGGGCAGGTGGTGATCGGCGGCGATGCCGCGGCGGTCGACCGCGCCCTGGCACTGCTGGCCGAGCGCGGCGTGCGCAAGGCGGTGAAGCTGGCGGTCAGCGTGCCGTCGCACACCCCGCTGATGCGCGAGGCGGCCAACCGCCTGGCCGAGGCGATGCGCGGACTGGCCTGGCAGGCGCCGCAGCTGCCGGTGGTGCAGAACGCCGATGCGCAGGTGCACGAGGGCGTCGAGGCGATCCGCCAGGCGTTGGTCGAGCAGTTGTATCTGCCGGTGCGCTGGACCGGCTGCGTGCAGGCGCTGGCCGCCGGCGGCGCCACCCGCCTGGCCGAGTGCGGCCCGGGCAAGGTGCTGACCGGGTTGGTCAAGCGCATCGACAAGTCGCTCGACGGCCGCGCCCTGGGCACGCCCGCCGAGTTCGCCGGCGCGCGCGAGGCCTGGGCCTCCTGATCGCCGGTCGCCGCGCGGTGCGCCGTTCGCCCGCGCTGGTTTCCCTCCTTTCCCCCGGCGCCATGCGCCGTCCGTCTCCAAGGAAACGCAGATGAGCAAGCCATTGCAGGGCGAGATCGCGCTGGTCACCGGCGCCAGCCGCGGCATCGGTGCCGCCATCGCCGACGAACTGGCCGCGCAGGGCGCCACCGTCATCGGCACCGCCACCTCCGACGCCGGCGCGCAGGCGATCGGCGCGCGCCTGGCCGCCCATGGCGGTCATGGCCGCGCGCTGGACGTCACCGACGGCGCCGCGGTCGATGCGCTGATCGAGGCGATCGCCAAGGAATTCGGCCCGGTCTCGATCCTGGTCAACAACGCCGGCATCACCCGCGACAACTTGCTGATGCGGATGAAGGACGACGACTGGCAGGCGATCATCGACACCAACCTGACCAGCGTGTTCCGCACTTCCAAGGCGGTGCTGCGCGGCATGATGAAGGCGCGCAAGGGCCGCATCGTCAACATCGCTTCGGTGGTCGGCGTGACCGGCAATCCGGGCCAGGCCAACTACGCCGCGGCCAAGGCCGGCATCATCGCCTTCTCCAAGTCGATGGCCAAGGAAATCGGCTCGCGCGGCATCACCGTCAACGTGGTCGCGCCGGGCTTCATCGACACCGATATGACCAAGGCGCTGCCGGAAGCGCAGCGCACCGCGCTGCTGGAGCAGATCGCGCTCGGCCAGCTCGGCCAGCCGTCCGACATCGCCAACGCGGTGGCGTTCCTGGCCGGTCCCGGCGCCGGCTACATCACCGGCGAAACCCTGCACGTGAACGGCGGGATGTACATGCCGTGAGCCTGCGGCGCAGTGGACGCGCCTAAGTGGCTGATCGGCCGGCATTTGTGCAGTGCTGCAAGGGCCAGTCGGTTTCCACTACACTACCCAACGCGGCCATCGCAGCCCGATGGCGTTTTGTGAGTCCCTCACAGGAGCACCGCACATCCGTGTGCGGGGATCCTAAAACTCGAACCACCACTACTCCATCTGGAGCGATATCCCAATGAGCACCATCGAAGAACGCGTCAAGAAAATCGTCGTCGAACAGCTCGGCGTCAAGGAAGAAGAAGTCACCAACAACGCATCGTTCGTCGATGACCTGGGTGCCGACTCGCTGGACACCGTCGAGCTGGTGATGGCCCTGGAAGAAGAGTTCGAGTGCGAGATCCCGGACGAAGAAGCCGAGAAGATCACCTCGGTGCAGCAGGCCATCGACTACGTCAAGGCGCACGTCAAGAGCTGAGGCTGCGTTCGCGATCGCCATCGGCGCCTGCGTGGGCCCGATGCGCGTGACAATCCCATGGGGCCGCGCATGCGGCCCTGTGTTTTTACAGCGTCAAGGCCGCGCGTATCGCGGTGAGGAGATTTCGCAATGAGCCGTCGTGTCGTCGTAACCGGCATGGGCCTGGTGTCGCCGTTGGGCAATGACCTGGCCAGCAGTTGGGAAGGGATCGTCAACGGACGCTCCGGCATCGGCCCGATCACCCAGATCGATGCGTCTCAGTTCACCACCAAGATCGCCGGCGAGATCAAGGATTTCGATCCGACCAAGTTCATCTCGTCCAAGGACGCGCGCAAGATGGATTCGTTCATCCATTACGGCGTCGGCGCCTCGTTCATGGCGCTGGATGATTCCGGCCTGGAGATCACCGAGGCCAATGCCGAGCGCATCGGCGCGATCCTCGGCTCCGGCATCGGCGGCCTGCTCGGCATCGAGGAACAGACCGTCAAATTCCACGAGGGCGGCGCGCGCAAGATCTCGCCGTTCTACGTGCCCAGCACCATCATCAACATGCTGCCGGGGCAGGTGAGCCTGATCAAAGGGCTGAAGGGGCCGACCTTCTCCGCGGTCTCGGCCTGCGCCACCTCCAACCATTCCATCGGCACCGCGATGCGCATGATCCAGCACGGCGACGCCGACGTGATGCTGGCCGGCGGCGCCGAGCGCGGCTCCTCGCCGACCTCGGTGGGCGGCTTCTGCTCGATGAAGGCGATGTCCACCCGCAACGACGATCCTGCCGCCGCCTCGCGCCCGTGGGACAAGGAGCGCGACGGCTTTGTGCTCGGCGACGGCGCCGGCGTGCTGGTGCTGGAAGAGTACGAACACGCCAAGGCGCGCGGCGCGCGCATCTATGCCGAGCTGGTCGGTTTCGGCGCCAGTTCCGACGCCTTCCACATGACCGCCCCGAGCGAGGACGGCGAAGGCGCCGCGCGCAGCATGGTGGCGGCGATGAAGGACGCCAAGCTCAATCCGGACCAGATCGACTACCTCAACGCGCACGGCACCTCCACGCCGCTGGGCGACCTGGCCGAGACCCTGGCGATGAAGCGTGCGCTGGGCGATCACGCCTACAAGACTATGGTCAGCTCCACCAAGTCGATGACCGGCCACCTGCTCGGCGCCGCCGGCGGTGCCGAAGCGATCTTCTCGGTGATGGCGATCCACGCCGGCATCATCCCGCCGACCATCAACCTGCACGAACCGGGCGAAGGCTGCGACCTGGACTACGTGCCGAACGTGGCGCGCGAGAAGCAGATCGACGTGGCGATGTCTAATGGGTTCGGCTTCGGTGGGACCAACGGGACGTTGGTGTTCAAGCGGGTCTGAGGGCCGGGATTCGGGAATAGGGAATCGGGAATCGTCACAGCCGGCGCCTCGCTCCCATCGCGCGCGTCCATCTATCCAGCGGCGCGCGTGAGGTCCGCGCGCGTTGCTGCGGTCTCGCTTGGAGCTTGTCTGGCGACGCCTTCCGTTTCCTGACGTTTCTTTCATTCTTCTAGCGGATCTTCGATGCTGCGTACCGTTCCCTTGCCGGCCGAGGTCGATCTGCTGGCGCTGCATCGCCTGGCGCCGCAGCGGTATCCGGTGTTGCTGGAATCGGCGGCGTCGGGCACGGCGCAGGGGCGCTGGGATCTATTGCTGGTCGCCGACGGGCGGGGCCTGCGGCTGGATCGCGACGGGGTCACCCGCACGCTCGATGGCGCCGCGGTGGCCGGGGATTTCCTGAGCGCACTGGATACGCACTGGCAGGCCGAACGCTGCGAACGCGACGAGCCGCGCTGGCCGTTCCGTGGCGGCTGGGCGCTGCTGCTGGACTACGAACTCGCTGCGCAGGTGGAGCCGGTGCTGCAGTTGCCGCCCTCCGCTGCGGCCACGCCCGCGGTGCTGGCCCTGCGCTGCCCCGCGGCGCTGCTGCGCGATCACGTCACCGGCGACTGCGTCGCGCTGGCCGAGCCCGCGCATGCAGCGCTGCTGGACGCCGTGCTCGCCGATCTGCAGGCGCTGCCCGCGGCCGCACCGGCGCCGGCGTGGCAGGGGCG
>NZ_AQOK01000833.1:0-4155 GCF_000364645.1 Xanthomonas sp. SHU 308
GTGGTCGAGACCCGGCCGATCGCCGGCACCCGCGCACGCGCGCCGGGCGACGACGAGGCCGCGCGCATCCGCGAACTGGTCGGGCATCCCAAGGAGCGCGCCGAGCACGTGATGCTGATCGACCTGGAGCGCAACGACCTGGGGCGGATCTGCACGCCGGGCAGCGTGGAGGTCGACGAGCTGATGACCGTGGAGAGCTACGCCCACGTGCACCACATCGTCAGCAACGTGCGCGGCCGGCTGCGTGCGGGAACGACTCCGGGCGAGACGATCCGCGCCACCTTCCCCGGCGGCACCATCACCGGCTGCCCTAAGGTGCGCTGCATGCAGATCATCGCCGAGCTGGAGCAGACCCCGCGCGGCGCTTACACCGGTGCGTTCGGCTGGCTCAACCGCGACGGCGACATGGACCTGAACATCCTGATCCGCACCGCCGAGGTGGACGGCGCGCAGGTGCAGTTCCGCACCGGCGCCGGCATCGTGTTCGATTCCGACCCGGAGCGCGAACTCGACGAGACCCGGGCCAAGGCGCGCGGCCTGCTGCGCGCGCTGGAGCCGTGAGCGGGGCCGCGCGATACCGGGCCATGCCGGCCGCGCGGTATCCTGCACGCCATTGAATTCGCTCCGAGGTGGTCGTGGCTTGGGCTAAACGCGGGTGTCTGACCCTGCTGGGAACATTGCTGGTGCTGGCGCTGCTGGTGGCCGCGGCCGGCGCCTGGTGGTGGCACAGCTATCGCGCCTTCGCCGAGCAACCGCTGCAGGCGAGCCAGCCCAGCGTGGAAGTGGCGCGCGGCGCCTCGCTCAACGGCGTGCTGCGCAAGCTGCGCGCCGCCGGCGTGAACCAGGGCAGCGACCTGCAGTGGCAGGTGCTGGCGCGCGAACTGGGCGTGGCCGGCAAGCTCAAGTTTGGCGAATACGCACTGCAGCCGGCACTGAGCCCGCGCGAACTGCTGCTGCGCATGCGCAAGGGCCAGGTGATCCAGTACCGCTTCACCATCGTCGAAGGCTGGAACGTGCGCCAGCTGCGTAGCGCCTTGAACGCGGCCACGCCGCTGGTGCACACCACCGCCGACCTCAGCGACAGCGAACTGATGGCCAAGCTCGGCCAGCCCGGCCAACACCCGGAAGGCCGCTTCCTGCCCGAGACCTACCTCTACCAGCGCGGCGACACCGACCTGCAGGTGCTGCGCCGCGCGCATGCGGCGATGGACAAGGCGCTGGCCGAGGCCTGGGACGCGCGCGCCAAGGACCTGTCACTGCAGTCGCCGGAGCAGGCGCTGATCCTGGCCTCGATCGTGGAAAAGGAAACCGGCCTGGCCGCCGAGCGTCCGCAGATCGCCGGCGTGTTCGTGCGCCGCCTGCAACTGGGCATGAAACTGCAGACCGACCCGACCGTGATCTACGGCATCGGCAGCGCCTACGACGGCAACATCCGCAAGCGCGACCTGGAGACCGATACCCCGTACAACACCTACACCCGCACCGGCCTGACCCCGACCCCGATCGCCATGCCCGGCCGCGACGCGCTGCGTGCCGCCACCAACCCGGCGCCGGGCGACAGCCTGTACTTCGTGGCCATCGGCGACGGCAGCGGCGCGCATGCGTTCTCCGCCAACTACGCCGAGCACAACGCGGCGGTGGCGCGCTACCTGCAGCGCCTGCGCCAGGCGCGCAGCGACGCGGCGGTGTCGCCATGAGCGAGGCCGTGCTGCGTCACCATCGCTTCGTCAGCCTGGAAGGCGGCGAGGGCGCCGGCAAGACCACCGCGATCAACGCGATCCGCGATGCGTTGCAGGCGCAGGGCCACGAAGTGGTGCTGACCCGCGAACCGGGCGGCACGCCGCTGGCCGAGCGCATCCGCGCGCTGCTGCTGGACAAGACCCCCGGCGAGGTCGCCGAGCCGCTGGCCGCCGAGACCGAACTGCTGCTGGTGTTCGCCGCGCGCGCGCAGCACGTGCGCGAGGTGATCCGCCCGGCGCTGCAGCGCGGCGCTTACGTGGTCAGCGACCGCTTCACCGATTCCAGCTACGCCTACCAGGGCGAAGGCCGCGGCCTGGATCGCGCCTGGATCGCCGACCTGGAACGGCGCGCGGTCGGCCTGCAGCCGGGCCTGACCCTGCTGCTGGATCTGGACGTGCAGATCGGTCGCGCCCGCACCAGCGGCCGCGATCTGTGGCCGGACCGGATCGAGAGCGAGCAGGACGATTTCTTCCAGCGCGTGCGTGCTGGCTTCCGCCAGCGCGCCGCGCAGGACCCGCAGCGCTTCCGCGTCATCGACGCCAGCCAGCCGCCGCAGGCGGTGGCGCAGGCGGTCGCCGCCGCACTGGCGGCGTGGGTGCAGCAGCAACAGGAGCCGACGCCATGAGCGACGTGCCGTTCGCGCCGTGGCAGCAGCGCGCCTACGACCAGACCGTGGCCGCGCTCGATGCGGGCCGCCTCGGCCACGGCCTGCTGATCTGTGGGCCGGAAGGCCTGGGCAAGCGTGCGGTGGCGCTGAAGCTGGCCGCGCACGTACTCGGTCAGGGCGAGCCGGCCGCGGCCCTGCGTAGCGCGCAGTTGATCGCCGCCGGCACCCATCCGGACCTGCAACTGATCTCGTTCATCCCCAACCGCACCGGCGACAAGCTACGCACCGAGATCGTCATCGAGCAGGTGCGCGAGATCTCGCAGAAGCTGGCGCTGACCCCGCAGTACGGCGTGGCCCAGGTGGTGGTGGTGGACCCGGCCGACGCGATCAACCGCGCCGCTTGCAACGCCTTGCTGAAGACGTTGGAAGAGCCGCAGCCCGGCCGCTATCTGTGGCTGATCAGCGCGCAGCCGGCGCGCCTGCCGGCGACCATCCGCAGCCGCTGCCAGCGGCTGGAATTCAAGCTGCCGCCGGCCGACGAGGCGATCGCCTGGTTGCTGGCCCAGGACTTTCCCGAGAAGACCGCACGCGAAGCGCTGGATGCCGCACGCGGCCATCCCGGCCTGGCCGCGCAGTGGCTGCGCGAGGACGGATTGAAGCTGCGCCGGCAGGTGGCCGCGGATCTGGAACAGGTCGCTGCCGGCAAGCTCGGCGCGCTGGACGCCGCGCAGCGCTGGAGCGGCGACGCACTCGCCGAGCAGCGCCTGGGCCATGCCGCCGACCTGGCGCTTGCCCAGGCGTCGCAGGCCGGCTTGACCGACCCGGCGCGATTGCACAAGCTGGCCGCGTGGTTCGACGCCGCCAATCGCACCCGCGATCTGCTGCGGACCACCGTGCGCGCCGACCTGGCGATCGCGGAACTGTTGCTGGCCTGGCGCGATGGCGATCGCCCGGCCCGGAGAGGGGCACAACGATGAGCGCGATGAGCGGACGCCAGGGCATCCTGTCGCTGGCGGTGAAGGACAAGGCGGCGCTGTACAACGCCTACATGCCGTTCGTGAAGAACGGCGGCATCTTCGTGCCCACCCCCAAGCGCTACTTCCTCGGCGACGAAGTGTTCCTGCTGCTGACCCTGCCCGATTCCAGCGAGCGCCTGCCGGTGGCCGGCAAGGTGATCTGGGTGACCCCGGTCGGCGCCCAGGGCAACCGCGCCGCCGGCATCGGCGTGCAACTGCCGGACAACAGCGAAGGCGAGACCATCCGCACCAAGATCGAGACCCAGTTGGCCGGCATCCTCAACGCCGACAAGCCCACCCAGACCATGTAGCGGCCGCGCGGCGACGCCGCGCAACGGACCTTGCAAGGACCCATTGACGCCGCGCGCCACAGCCCTATAATGTGCGGCTCGCGACACGGGCGGTTAGCTCAGCGGTAGAGCATTGCCTTCACACGGCAAGGGTCGCAGGTTCGAACCCTGCACCGCCCACCACGAATTTGAGCGTCAACGAAAAAGCCGGCCTCGTGCCGGTTTTTTTCGTTTTTGGCTCCACGACAACCAACGGCGAATGTCGTGTACGAGAGAGTCACTCCTGCGTTGAGTATCTATGCGATCCGAGAAGTGGATCAATAAGGTAGATGCTTGGAAAATCTTCTAGCTATCAAGCTTGCTGCCAATGTGGCGCACGATGCTCAGTGGGCTCAGTCAGAGCAATGATCTGGATCTTTTGATTCTCTTGTGAAATAGCATTGTTGTGGCAAGGCCAGCGCCGCGCTAGATGTGATCTCTCAGTAGGTTGTTCATCCGGGGC
>NZ_AQOK01000834.1:0-5192 GCF_000364645.1 Xanthomonas sp. SHU 308
TGGGTCAGCGCCTGCGGCGTGTTGGCCCAGCGTCCGGCCACCGCCTGCGCCAGTTCCGCCGGCACCGCCCGCTCCCAGCCGCTGCCGGCGCGGTCGGCGACGATCAGGTGCGCGGCCTCGAGCAGCGCCCGCCACTCGCGCCAGCCGTTGAAGCCGACGAAGCTGTCGCTGCCGATCAGCAGCGCCAGCGGCGCGTCGGCGCCGAGCTCGGCGCGCAGCTCGCGCACCGTGTCGATGCTGTAGGACGCCACGCCCGGCCGGGCCTGCGCGCGCCGCACTTCGTGCAGGTCCAGCACCAGCCCCGGCGTGTCGGCGATGGCCAGCGCCAGCATCGCGCAGCGCTGCTGCGCATCGGCCCCGGGGGCCGGCCGATGCGGCGGATCGGCCGCCGGCATCAGCCGCACCGGCACCCCGAACGCCTCCCGCGCCGCCCGCGCGATCGCCAGGTGGCCGTTGTGGATGGGATCGAAGGTGCCGCCGTAGATCAGATGCAGTGGTGGGGAATCGGGAATGGGGAATGGGGAAGAAGCAACAGCCGCAGGCTGCGAGGTCTCCGGCGAGACCACAGCGCCGCCGTTCCCATTCCCCATTCCCGATTCCCGATTCCCGGCGGTCATACCACCAACAACCGCACCGCCCGCGCCTCGGCGATCGCCAGCAGCAGGCGTTCCAGGGCGATCCAGGCATCGCCGTCGGCGCGGCCCTTGGCGATGCGGTCGATGCGGCCGGCCTCGGCGGCGAAACGTTCCCAGCGGCGCGGTTCGGCGTGGCGCTGCAGCGCGCGCTTGAACGGCGCCTGCCGCGATTCCCAGATGCCCTGCCCCTTCATTTCCGCGGCCAGGTTGCCGCCGGCGGCCTGCACCTTGGCCAGCGCCGCGGTGCGCAGCAGTTCCTTGATCAGGATCGGCAGCAGCGCGGCCACCGCCTCGCCCTCGGCGCGCAGGCCGGCGAGCATGCGCCGCACTGCTGGCGCCTGCCCGCCGAGCGTGGCCTCGGCCAGGCGGAACACGTCGTAGCGGGCGGCATCGGCGACCAGCGACTCCATCGCCGCCACGTCCAGCCCCTGGCCGTCAGCCAGCAGGGCCAGCTTGTCGATCTCCTGCGCCGCCGCCAGCAGGTTGCCTTCCACCCGTTCGGCCAGGCGCTGCACCGCGCCGGCGTCGGCGCGCAGGCCCTTGCTGCGCAGGCGCCGCTCGATCCAGTCGCCCAGTTCGTGCGGCTTGATCGCCCAGGCCACGGCGATGGTGCCGATGCGCGCGACGGCGTCCGCCCACTTGCCCTGGTGCGCCTTGCTCCACTCGTTGCAGGTGATCAGCAGCACCACGTCCGGCGGCGGATCGGCACAGAACGCGCTGATGACCTCGCCGCCCTCCTTGCCGGGCTTGCCGCTGGGCAGGCGCAGCTCGATCAGGCGTTGCGCGCTGAACAGGCTGGGCGCGTTGAAACTGGAATACAGCTGGCCCCAGTCGAAATCGCGACCGTCGGCATCGAACACCTCGCGCTCGCCAATGCCGGCAGCGCGCGCGCGGGCGCGCACCGCATCGGCGGCTTCGAGCACGCGCAGGGTTTCCGGACCGGCGATCAAATAGACCGGCTGCAGCGGCTGCGACGCCGGCTGGGTGGCGAGTTGTTCGGGGCGCAGTTCCATGGCGACAGCCTACGCTGCTGCAGGCGGAGACGGCGAACGCCATGCGCCGGCAGCGAACGGCATAGCCGCCGCGCGCGGCGGCGAGGGCAGCAGGGCGAGGCTCAAGGCTGCGGCGTGGTCGCCGGCTTGCCTGCGGCCGGGGTACCGTCGGCCGGCTTGCCCTCCACCGGCGTGCCATCGGTGGACGGCGGCGCGGCGTTGACGTCCTTGCCGTCGCGCACCTGCGCGCGCACCACGCTGTCGATCCGGCGCAGCATCGACGCCGACATCTCGCGGCGCAGTTCGTCGGCCAGGATCTCGCGCTCGGTGGAGGTACCGGTGGCGTCGGTCGGCGGGGAAACGTAGTCGCGCGACAGCTCGATCACCTGCTGCGGCACCAGCACGCTGCCGTCGGCGCGGCGGAACAGGAAGATCGCCGCGTAGCGCAGGCTGTATTCCTGGGCGCGGCCTTCGGCGTCGAGCGCGATCGGCAGATCGCCCCAGCGCTCGGACAGCACCTCCAGGCGGGCCACACCGGTGTTGACGTCCTTCGGCGCGATCTGCGCGCCGGCCGCGCGCAGGCCGCGCTCGAGCAGCTTGGCCAGCTCGCTGTACGGCGCCGAGGACACCACCTTCACCGACGGCGTGTCGGCCGGCAGGGTCAGCTTGTTGCGCAGGTGGAAACCGCAGGCGGTCAGGGACGCCGCGAAGACGAGAGCGAGCAGGAGTCGGGTCATGGACACAGTCTGGAGGAGCCGGCTGGGCGCGGCAACAGGCGGCTAGCCTGCCGTACGCCGCGTGAACGCGGGTTGAGACCTGCCGCGCCGCACGGCCGCGACGCGGCCGCAGCGGCGCGCCGGCTCACGCCGCCACCAGGTTCACGATCTTGCCGGGGACGATGATGATCTTGCGGATGCTCAGCCCTTCCAGGAACTTGGCCGCATTCGGCTCGGCCTGGGCCAGCGCCTCGATCTGCTCGCGCGGGGTGTCGGCGCCGACCTCGATGGTGCCGCGCAGCTTGCCGTTGACCTGCACCGCCAGAGTCACCGCGTCGCGCACCAGCGCGGCCGGGTCCGGCTGCGGGAACGGCACGTCCTCCAGCAGCGTCGCCGGATGGCCCAGCGCCTGCCACAGCGCGTGGCTGGCGTGCGGGGTGATCGGGTTGAGCAGCAGCACCGCCGCTTCCAGCGCTTCCTGGCGCACCGCACGACCCTGATCGCCGGCATCGTCGAACTTGGCCAGCGCGTTGGTCAGCTCCATCACCGCGGCGATGGCGGTGTTGAAGCTGTGGCGGCGGCCGTAGTCGTCGGCGACCTTGCCGATGGTCTCGTGGGTCTTGCGCCGCAGCGCCTTGTGCTCGGCATTCAGCGCGGCCGGATCCAGCGCCGGCGCGGCGCCGTCGGCGACATGCTTGTGCACCTGCGCCCACAGCCGGCGCAGGAACCGCGCCATGCCGTCCACGCCGGCCTCGTTCCACTCCAGCGACTGCTCCGGCGGCGCGGCGAACATCGAGAACAGGCGCACCGTGTCGGCGCCGTACTTGCCGACCATCGCCTGCGGATCCACGCCGTTGTTCTTGGACTTGGACATCTTCTCGGTGCCGCCGATCAGCACTGGCTGGCCGTCGCCGCGGTGCACCGCGCCGATCACCCGCGCCTTGTCGTCGCGCTGCACGTCCACGTCGGCCGGGTTGATCCAGTCCTTGGAGCCGTCCGGGCTCTGCCGGTAGAAGGTCTCGGCGATCACCATGCCCTGGGTCAGCAGGTTGGTCGCCGGCTCGTCGCTGTCCACCAGGCGCGCGTCGCGCAGCAGCTTGTGGAAGAAGCGGAAGTACATCAGGTGCAGGATCGCGTGCTCGATGCCGCCGATGTACTGGTCCACCGGCAACCAGTAGTTGCCGCGCTTGTCGACCATGTCCTTGGCGCCGGGCGAGGTGTAGCGCGCGTAGTACCAGCTCGACTCCATGAAGGTGTCGAAGGTGTCGGTCTCGCGCTCGGCCGCCGCGCCGCACTGCGGGCAGGTGGTCTTGCGCCATTCCGGGTCGGTCTTCAGCGGCGAACCGGTGCCGCTCAGGGCCACGTTCTCCGGCAGCAGCACCGGCAGCTGGTCTTCCGGCACCGGCACCGCGCCGCAACTCTGGCAATAGATCACCGGGATCGGGCAGCCCCAGTAGCGCTGGCGGCTGACGCCCCAGTCGCGCAGGCGGTAGTTGACCCGGCGCTGGCCCTGGCCCTTGCGCTCGAAGCGCTCGGCCAGCGCCTCGAACGCGCCCTGGAAGTCCAGCCCGTCGAACTCGGCGGAATTGACCAGTTCCAGTTCGCGGGTCTTGTCGCCGTACCAGTCCTGCCAGCGGCTCGGATCGTACTGGCGCTCGTCGTCGTTCTTCGGCGCCTTCAGCGCGATCACCTGGCGGATCGGCAGGGCGTACTTGCTGGCGAATTCGAAATCGCGCTGGTCGTGGCCGGGCACCGCCATCACCGCGCCGGTGCCGTAGCCCATCAGCACGAAGTTGGCGACCCACACCGGCACCTGCTCGCCGCTGATCGGATGCACCGCGGTCAGGCCGGTGGCCATGCCGCGCTTTTCCTGGGTTTCCAGTTCGGCTTCGGAGACGCCGCCCTGCTTCAGCTCGGCCAGCAGTGCGGCCAGCTCGGGATTGGACTTGGCCGCGTGCAGCGCCAACGGGTGCTCGCTGGCGATGGACACGAAGGTCACGCCCATCAGCGTGTCCGGGCGCGTGGTGAACACGCGCAGCGGATCCAGCGCGCTGCCATCGGCGTCGCGCACGTCGAACTGGATCTCCAGGCCCTCGGAACGGCCGATCCAGTTGCGCTGCATGGTCTTGACCGACTCCGGCCAGCCCGGCAGCTGGTCCAGGCCGTCCAGCAGCTCCTGCGCGTAGTCGGTGATGCGCAGGAACCACTGCGGGATCTCGCGCTTTTCCACCAACGCGCCGGAGCGCCAGCCGCGGCCGTCGATGACCTGCTCGTTGGCCAGCACGGTCTGGTCGATCGGGTCCCAGTTGACCACCGCGTTGCGGCGGTAGGCCAGGCCCTTGCGCATCAGCCGGGTGAACATGCGCTGCTCGTGCACGTAGTACTCGGGCCGGCAGGTGGCGAACTCGCGCGACCAGTCGATGGCATAGCCCAGCGACTTCAGCTGGCTGCGCATGTGGTCGATGTTGGCGTAGGTCCACTTCGCCGGCGCGGTCTTGTTCTTGATCGCTGCGTTCTCGGCCGGCAGGCCGAACGCGTCCCAGCCCATCGGCTGCAGCACGTTCTTGCCGATCATGCGCTGGTAGCGGCTGATCACGTCGCCGATGGTGTAGTTGCGCACGTGGCCCATGTGCAGCGCCCCGGACGGGTACGGCAGCATCGACAGGCAGTAGAACTTGGGCTTGTCGGAGGTCTCGTCGACCTCGAAGGCGCGGGTGGCGTCCCAGAACTGCTGGGCGGAGGATTCGACCTGCTGCGGGTCGTAGGCGGTGGGCTCGACGGCGGACATGGAAACGGGCAAGGGCCAGGCGGCAACAAAGCGGCCAAGGGTACCGTAGCGCGGCAAGCCG
>NZ_AQOK01000835.1:0-2431 GCF_000364645.1 Xanthomonas sp. SHU 308
AGCAGCGCCATCGCCAACGCCAGCGCGGCCCAGCCGCGCGCGGCCAGATCGCGGCGCGCGCCCAGCCCCAGCAGGGCCGCGGCCGCCACCAGGGCCACCACCCACAGCAACCACGCGCTGGCATGCAACTGGGTCGCGCGCGCCTCCAGGTCGGTCGGATCCAGCGGCAGCAGTCCCATGCCGGCGAAAGCCAGGCCGGCCAACAGCAGCAACTGCCCACCAACGCGCAACGACCAGGGCGCGTGGCGGCCGGCGCGGCGCAGCAGCCGCAGCGCCAGCGCCATCGCCAGGCACCCGGGCAGCACGAACGCCAACAGGTTGAACGCCCAGGCGTGCGGGATGCCGCGCGCACCGAGCAGGGCCAGCGGATGCGACCACGGCAGATAGCCGGGCAGCACCGCGCCGAAGCCCAGCATCGCCGCCACCGCGGCCACTGCCAGCAGCGGCCCGATCCAGCGCAGCACCCGTTCGCTCACCTCGCCCATCCGTTCCCGTCCTTTCGCGCCGGCATGGCGCCTCCAGCCGGGCATTGTCGCCGCTGCGGCCGCGGCCGGCACGCGCGGCGTGGCGCCGCCGCCCTTGCATCGGCGCCGCGGCGCCTCCATACAGAGCGTCCTCTCGCCTGCGATGACACTGCCCATGTCCGACACGCCCCACGTTTTCGACGCCAAGACCGAGACCTTCGAAGCCGACGTGCTGCAGCGCTCGCTGCAGACGCCGGTGCTGGTGGACTTCTGGGCGCCCTGGTGCGGCCCGTGCAAGACCCTGAGCCCGATCCTGGAAAAGCTGGCGGCCGAGTACAACGGCGGCTTCGTGCTGGCCAAGGTCGACGTGGACCAGGAGCAGCAGATCGCGGCGGCGTTCCAGATCCGCTCGGTGCCGACCGTGTTCCTGGTCAAGGGCGGGCAACTGGTCGACGGCTTCCCCGGCGCCCTGCCGGAGGGCCAGTTGCGCGAGTTCCTGACCCAGCACGGGATCGTGCCGCTGGCCGCGCAGGAACCGGCCGAGGACGTGCCGGCGGCGCCGCTGGATCCGCAGGCCGAGGTGCAGCGCCTGCGCGAGGCGGTGGCGGCCGAGCCGGACAAGGACGAACTGAAGCTGGATCTGGCCCTGGCCCTAGTCAAGGTCGGCGCCGCCGCCGAGGCCGAGACCCTGATCGACGCATTGCCGGCCAATCTCGCCACCGACGAGCGCGCGGTGCGGGCACGGGCGCGACTGGGCTTCGTCGGCGCGCTGCAGGCCGCCCCGCCGCTGGAGACCCTGCAGGCCACGCTGGCGCAGGATCCGACCGATCTCAAGACGCGCTACCTGCTGGGCGTGCGCCACCTGGTCGGCGGCGACGACGCGGCCGCGCTGGAACAGTTCCTGGAGATGCTGCGCCAGGACCGCGCGTTCGAGGACGGCCTGCCGAAGAAGGCGCTGATCGATGCGTTCCGGGTGATCGAGGACGAGGATCTGGTCGGGCAATACCGTCGGAAGATGTCCGCCCTGTTGTTCTGAGATTACAATCTCAGGTCCAGCGGCTGACTACGGCGTCTCCAGCCGCTGCGACGGACGGACGCGACCCGGCCTGACCCCAGGATGCCGCGATCAGGGACGAACGCCGCCTGCAGCCCCGCAGGCAGCGCCGGCCTGGTCTTTTGCCGGATGTATGCCGTGAACCAGTTCGATCGCCGCATGGCCTCGCCCACCCGCACCTCGTGGGCAGGCGCACGCAGACTGGCCGGCCTGCTGTGCTGGATTGGCCTGCTGCTCGCCCCCACTGCGATGGCGCAGGACTGGCACTACCGGGTGCGCCCCGGCGATACGCTCTGGGATCTCGGCCGGCTGTATCTGCGCCCGGGCATGGACTGGGCGCGGTTGGGCCAGCACAACCAGGTCGCCGATCCGCAGCGGCTGGTGCCGGGATCGCGCCTGCGGTTTCCGATCGCCTGGCTGCGCGTGCAACCGGCGCCGGCGCGGCTGGTCGCCCTGCGTGGACAGATCAGCGTGCAGACCGCCGACCGGGCGACGCTCTCGGCGCAGCAAGGCATGCCGCTGCCGATCGGCAGCGCGCTGCAGACCGGTGCCGATGCCAGCGCGACCGTGCAGTTCGCCGACGGCTCGCGCATGCAGGTGCGTGAGAACAGCCTGGTGCGCTTCGACCAGCTCGTCCGCTACGGCGCCACCGGCATGGTCGATACCCGGGTGCGGCTGGAGAAGGGTCGCACCAGCAACGACGTCATCCCCGCCACCGGCCCCGCCTCGCGCTACATCATCCAGACCCCGTCCAGCACCAGCAGTGTGCGCGGCACCCGCTTCCGGGTCGGCGCCGGCAGCGACAGCGCGTTCGCCAGCACCGAGGTGCTGCAGGGTGCGGTGCGCGTCGCCGGCCAGGGCGGCCAGCGCCTGCTGCAGCCAGGCGAGGCGGCGCGGGTCGCCACCGGGTCGA
>NZ_AQOK01000836.1:0-2880 GCF_000364645.1 Xanthomonas sp. SHU 308
TGCGCGAGACGCTGTCCGGCTGGTGGTGGTTCGCCGCGGCGGCGGCGCTGGTGTACGTGCTGTACCTGCTCGGCCTGGCCTATCTGCTGGTCAGCCTGCGCCGTGCCGAGCGTCGCCAGCGCCACCTGCTGCAGCGCCTGCGCCGCGGAGACGAGGATCTGCGCCTGGCGCACGGGATGGGCGGCATCGGCACCTGGCGCGTCGACATCGCGCAGCGTGTGCTGCGCCTGTCCGAACCGACCGGCGCGATGTTCGGCCTGCAGCGCATGCAACTGCCCATCGAGGCGTTCCTGGCGCGGATCCACGACGAGGATCGCGCACGGGTGACGCAGCTGTACGAGGACGCTGCGCAAGGGCGCGCGGACTACAACACCGTCTATCGCATGCACCTGCCCGATGGACGCCTGCGCTGGCTGGCCGCGCGCGGCGCGCTGGTGCACACCCGTGAGGGCGTGTGCATGACCGGCGCGGTGCAGGATGTCAGCGACCGGGTGGCGGCGCACGCGCGCCTGCTCGATGCCGAGCGCCAGTTCCGCCTGGTGTTCGACCGCAATCCGCTGCCGTACTGGGTGTTCGCCGTGGATAGCCTGCGTTTCCTGGAAGTGAACCAGGCCGCGGTGCGCCAGTACGGCTACAGCCGCGAGGAATTCCTGGCGATGGACCTGCGCGATCTGCGCCCGGCGGAGGACGCGGAGCGCTTGCTGCAGGACGTGCGCAAACCGCGCGAGGGCTTCGACGCGCCGAGCGTGTGGACGCATCGGCGCAAGGACGGCAGCCTGCTGTCGGTGTGCATCCACAGCGCCGACCTGGAGTTCGGCGGCGTGCCGGCGCGGCTGATCCTGGCCGAGGACGTCACCGAGCGCCTGGCCCACGAACGCGAACTGGCCTATCTCGCACGCCACGAATTCAGCACCGGCCTGCTCAAGCCGCGGGCGCTGGCCGAAGCCCTGCGCGCGCAGCGCGGCGGCTACGCCATCGCCTACGTGCAGGTGCGTGGCCTGGCCCTGATCGGCGACACCCTCGGCCGCGCCGTCGGCGATGCAGTGCGTTGCGCAGTGGCCGAGCGCATCCGCGCGCTCGGCGAGCGCTTCGGGCTGAGCGCGCACCAGCCGGCGCAGGACTTCGTGCTGGCGATCCTGGACCCGCAGGCCCTGCCGCTGGCCTTGCAGGCACTGCAGGAGGCGCTGTACGCACCGGTGCAGGGCGGCGAATTCGCTCAGCAGCTGCAGGCGCACATCGGCGTGGCGCTGTGTCCGGACGATGCCGCCGATGCCGACGAGGCGATCGGCAGCGCCGCGCAGGCCGCGCATGCGGCGCAGGCAGAGGGCCGCAGCCTGGTGCGATTCGACCGCGCCATGGCCGCGCGCACCGGCGAACGCCTGCGCCTGGCCGGGCGCATCCAGCAGGCGATCGAGCGCCAGGAGTTCGAGCTGTATTTCCAGCCGATCATGGACGCCGTCAGCGGCGCGCCGCGCGAACTGGAAGCCCTGATCCGCTGGCCGCAGGCCGATGGCGGTTTCATCGCGCCGGATGCGTTCATCCAGTTGTGCGAGGACACCGGGCTGATCCTGCCGCTGGGGCGCTGGGTGATGCGCGCGGCGGCGCGGGCGCGTCGCGCCCTGGTCGAGCACGGATGGCCGGACCTGCCGGTGGCGGTGAACGTGTCGGCGTTGCAGTTCTTCGATGGCGATCTGGTCGCCGACCTGGTGCAGGCCTGCGCCGAGGCCGGGCTGGCCGCCAACGGCCTGCAATTGGAGCTGACCGAGAGCAGCCTGATGCGGCAGCCGCAGCAGGCCGGCGATGTGCTGCGGCAACTGCGCGCGCTGGGCGTGCGCGTGGCCCTGGACGATGTCGGCACCGGCTTCTCCAGCATGGCGTATCTGCGCGCCCTGCCGCTGGACACGCTGAAGATCGATCGCAGCTTCGTCGCCGAGGTGGACCGCGATCCACGCAACGCCTCGATCTGCCAGGCGCTGCTGACCCTGGGGCATTGCCTGGGGCTGGACGTGGTCGCCGAGGGCGTGGAAACCGAGGCGCAGCTGCGCTGGTTGCGCACGCACGGCTGCGGCGGCGTGCAGGGCTATCTGCTCGGGCGTCCGGCCCCGTTGGCGGATGTGCTGCAGCGGTTCGGCGCGGTCACAGCATGAGTTCCACGTCGTGGCCGCTGCCCGGTGCCGGCAGCGGCTCGCCGTCCCAGTAACGCCGCAGCGGTTCGCGCACCAGGTCCAGCGCGGTGGAGGCACCGCGCGCGCCCGGATAGCGCTGCAGGTTGCGCGACTGCAGCGCGAGCATGCGTCGGTCCTGTTCGCCGACCCGGCGCAGCAGCGGCCACACCAGCAGCCGCACCGCCCACGCCGGCGCCCAGCGCCCCTCCACGTGCAGGCTGGCGAAGACGTCGGTGCTGCGCGCGTCGAGCGGGGTGAAGTGGAGGCTGATCCGCACGCGGCCGCCGCGCGCGTAGCGGTACTCGATCTGCGCGCTGCCGGGGCCGGCGAAATGCGCGCGTTCCAGGATGCGCGGCGATTCGAACAACCGGTACAGCCAGCCGCTCTGCGCCGCGGCGCCGCGGTAGTCGACGTGGAAGCCTTCGTCGGTGTGGCGCAGCTCGGCGCGCATGGCGGTGCGCGCGCCGCCGCGCCGCACCAGTCCCGGATGCAGAAGATGGGTGTGCAGCGGGTCCAGGAAGTTCTCCAGCGCATCGACCACGTGCGCCTCCCAGCGCGTGCGCCACAGGAAGCGCCGCGCCGACGGCTGCAGCGCCTGCACCAGTTGCGAGGGCGCGTCCGCGCCTTGCGGGTCGGGACGCAGCCAGATCAGGCCGTCGTGTTCGCGCGCGGCGAAGGCGCGGACCCGCACCGCCGGCGGCGCCTGCCCCGGCGG
>NZ_AQOK01000837.1:0-546 GCF_000364645.1 Xanthomonas sp. SHU 308
GCCGCGATCTCGACCAGGCCTTCGCCCTGGTCTCCACCGGCGGCGTCGCCGACGTGCCGGTGCTGCTGGAGAACCGGCCGATCGGCCGCACCGATGCGCGCGGCTTCCTGCTGGTCACGCCGCTGCTGGCCTGGCAGCACAACCGGCTGTCGATCGATCCGATGCGCCTGCCGCCCGAGTTGCGGCCGGAGCAGGTCGACCAGATCGTGGTGCCGCGCGATCGGACCGGGGTGGTGGTGGCGTTCCCGATCCGCCGCAGCGACGGCGTGCTGGTGCAACTGCACGACGCCGCCGACGCGCCGCTGCCGGTCGGCAGCCGGGTGCATGGACCGGGCGTCGACACCGTGGTCGGCTACGATGGCCAGGCCTATGTGGAAGGGCTCGCGCCCGGCCGCAACGACCTGGAGGTGGACATGCAAGGAAGCCACTGCCGGTTCCGGATCGAGCGCCCGACGCAGGCGCCGCCCACCCGGCTGGGTCCGCTGCGCTGCCTGCCGGAGCGCACGCCGTGAGCGCGCGCGCCTGGCGGATATGGCTGGCGGGGCG
>NZ_AQOK01000838.1:0-400 GCF_000364645.1 Xanthomonas sp. SHU 308
TGCCGTGTCGTGGTTGCGCGTGCGGATGATGGGGGGGCGCGACGCAGTGGACGCCCGCCCGCGCCGCAGCGCGGAGGCGGCCACAGCCGCGCCTGCCGGGCCCAACGCGGCGTACGCAGGCATGGTCGACGCCTCAGGCCAGGACCGACAGGTCGCGCCGTGCGTTGAGGTAGTCGGCGGCGGTGATCGCCTTGCCGCCGTCGCGCTGCAGCACGCGCAGGCGCAGCGCGCCCTGGCCGCAGGCGATGTCGATGCCCTGCCTGGACGCGGTCAGCACCGTGCCCGGCTGCTGCGCGTGGGCCAGGTCCAGCGCGATCGCACCGTGCACCCGCACCCGCTCGCCGGCCAGCACCGCCTCGGCGACCGGCCACGGATCGAAGGCGCGCACCTGCCGCGCCAG
>NZ_AQOK01000839.1:0-1813 GCF_000364645.1 Xanthomonas sp. SHU 308
CGGTGTTCGTGCGCGAGATCGACGCCGCGCGTGCGCGGCTGGGCGCGCTGCTCGGCCGCGGCGTCGCCAGCGTGGCGCGGGTGCAGTACGCCGCCGGCTCGCAGGTGCCGCCGGGCACCTACGTCAACATCAGCTTCCCCAGCCGCTTCGCCAATGCGCCGCAGCCGGTGCGCGAGCTGGTGTCGTTGCGGCTGGACGAGGACAAGACCTGGCGCCTGGTCGGTTATCACGTGGCCATGCCCGATTGAGCGGCATGCTGCGCGCCGTCTTCCTTTCCTCCGAGGCTCCGATGCCCATCGAAATCCGCATGCTGGCCTGGGCGATCCTGCTCGGGATCGCGCAACTGCTGCTCGCCTCCGCCTTCGTCACCGCGCAGCGCGGGCTGAAGTGGAACGCCGGCGCGCGCGATGCGCCGCAACCGCCGCCGGCCGGCGTGGCCGGGCGCCTGGACCGCGCGCTGCGCAACTTCCTGGAAACCTTCCCGTTCTTCGCCGCCGCGGCGGTGGCGGTGGCGGCGCTGGGCAAGGGCGATGCGCACACCGCGCTTTCGGCGCAAATCTATTTGTGGGCGCGGGTGGCGTACGTGCCGCTGTACGCGGCGGGCGTGCCGTACGTGCGCAGCCTGGTGTGGGTGGTGTCGCTGTGGGCGATCCTGCAACTGGTGTGGGCGCTGTTCTGAGCCCCGCGGGCTGCGACCGATCGTCGCAGCGCTGATCCAGATCAAGGACGCGGTGCGCGGCGGTCGTATCCTGGCCGGGTCCGATCACGGAGTCGCCGCATGCAAGTGGATATCGCCATCGTCGGGGCCGGCCCTGCCGGCCTGTGCTTCGCCCGCTCGCTGGCCGGCAGCGGCCTGTCGCTGGCGCTGATCGAGCCGCAGCCGCGCGCGGCGCTGGCCGAGGCCGCCTTCGACGGCCGCGAAATCGCCCTGACCCACGCCTCGCGAGCATTGCTGGATCAGTTGGACCTGTGGCCGCGGATCGACCCGCAGGCGATCGCGCCGCTGCGCGATGCGCGGGTGATGAACGGTTCCTCGCCGTTCGCGCTGACCTTTGCGGCGGGCGAGGGCGGCCGTGGCGATCTCGGCTGGCTGGTGCCCAATCACCTGATCCGCCGCGCCGCGTTCGCCGCGGTGCAGGACCAGCCCGGTCTGACCTTGCTCGATGGTGTGTCGGTGCAGGCACTGCGTCGCGACGCGCGCCAGGCGCAGTTGCAGCTCTCCGACGGGCGCAGCGTGGCGGCGCGTCTGGTGGTCGCCGCCGACAGCCGCTTCTCCAGTACCCGGCGCATGAGCGGGATCGGCGCGCAGCTGCGCGATTTCGGCCGCACCATGCTGGTGTGTCGGGTGCGCCACGAGCGCCCGCACCATCAGACCGCCTGGGAGTGGTTCGGTTACGGCCGCACCATGGCGCTGCTGCCGCTGCACGGCAACGAGGCCTCGGCAGTGCTGACCCTGCCGCCGGAACGCGCGCAGGCGCTGCTGCAGATGGACGAGGCGGCGTTGGGGGCGGAGATCAGTACCTGCTTCGAGCATCGCCTGGGCGCGATGACGCCACTGGTGCGGCCGCAGGCGTACCCGTTGGTGGCCGTCTATGCGCAGCGCTTCGTCGCCGAGCGCTATGCCTTGATCGGCGACGCCGCGGTGGGCATGCATCCGGTGACCGCGCATGGGTTCAACTTCGGCCTGCAGAGCCAGGCGCGGCTGGCGCGTGCGCTGCACGACGCGGTCGCGCGCGGCGGCGACATCGCCGCGCCGGCCTTGCTGGCCGGCTACCAGCGCGGGCACCGCCTGGCCACGCGGCCGCTGTACGAA
>NZ_AQOK01000840.1:0-335 GCF_000364645.1 Xanthomonas sp. SHU 308
TGGCGCGACCGGCGCCGGTGCCAGGTCCAGCAGCAGCGCCGGTGCCGACGCGGAGGGCGGCGGCACCGGCATGCGCGAGGGCCAGGCCAGCAACACGGCCAGCACCAGCGCATGCGCCGCCAGCACCAGGCCCAGGCTGAGCAGCCAGCGGCGCAGCGCCGGCGGGTGCACGTTCATCGCGCCGGCGACTCCACCGCGACCAGGGCGATCTTCAGATAGCCCGCCGCGCGCAGCGCGTCCAGCGTGCCCATCAGGTCGGCGTAGGCCACGCGGCGGTCGGCGCGCAGCAAAATGCGGCGGTCGCGGTCGCCGCCGCTGCGTCGGTCCAGCGCCGG
>NZ_AQOK01000841.1:0-235 GCF_000364645.1 Xanthomonas sp. SHU 308
GCGGCGCAGCGCGCGGCGCACCGGTGCGCCGTACGCCCAGCGCAGCGGCTGCGGCCGGTACAGCGCGGCGTAGCCGAGCAGTTCCAGGCTGCGGCGCAGTTCCCAGCGCCAGTCGCGCTGGCCCAGGCGCGCGGCGGTGTCGGCCAGACTGCGCTGCAGCGGCGCATGCCGCGACATCAGCAGCCCGCCTTCGTACAGCGTGAGTCCCTTGCCGGCGGCCAGGCTGCAGAAGCCG
>NZ_AQOK01000842.1:0-2483 GCF_000364645.1 Xanthomonas sp. SHU 308
GGGGTGCACGCCGCCCAGCGCCTGCGCCGCGTCCTCGATCAGCAGCGCGCCGCAGCCTTCGGCGGCGCGGCGCAGCGGTGCCAGGTCGATCAGACGCCCGCCCAGATGGGTGGCGATGATGGCCAGGGTGTCGCTGCCGCAGCGCTGCGCCAACTGCACCGGGTCCAGTTCCAGCGAGCCGGGCAGCAGATCGCACAGCACCAGTTGCAGGCCGCAGTGCGCCACCGCCAGCGCCACCAGCGGGCAGGTATAGGCCGACACCAGCACCTGCCGGCGCCGGTTGGCCGCGGTCAGGGTGCGCAGGGCCACGATCAGCGCGGCGGTGCCCGAGCAGGTCAGCAGGGCCTGCGGCAGGCCGAGCGCGCTGGCCAGGCGTTCGCGCGGCCGACCTGGCCACAGGTCGCCCCACTGCAGCGGCAGGCCGGCGGTCGGTGGGATTTCAGTGCGCATCGGCGGGATCCGCGCGCTCGCCGATCGCCAGGCAGACGATGCCGCCGACGATCAGCGCCGCGCCCAGCGCCTGCAACAGGCCGATGTGTTCGTTGAACCACCAGGCCGACAGCAGCATCACGCTGACCACTTCCAGGTGCGAGGCGGCGAACGCCGGGCCGATCGGCGCATGCTCGAGCAGCTTCATCCAGGTGAAGAAGGCGCCGATGTAGCCGAGCAGCGCCGCGTACAGCCATGGGCTGCCGAGCAGGCGCAGCACCCAGGCCAGTTCGGCCTGCGGCGGGAATGCGTGCGTGCCGGCCAGCTTGAAGCCGATCTGCGCAAGGGTGTCGAAGCTCAGCAGCAGGGCGAAGCCCACCGCGTAGCGCTGTAGCGGCGGCCGGCTCATGAGCCCAGCCCCACCACCGCCACGCCGGCGCTGACCAGGCAGATGCCGGCCACCTGCATGCGCCCGAGGCGTTCGCCGAACAGCCAGCGCCCGGCCAGCATGATCGCCACGATGTTGATCGAACCCAGCAGCACGCCGCGGCCCAGCGGCACCAGCGACAGGAACGCGGTCCAGGCGAGGAATTCGAGCACGTAGCAGGCCACGCCGAACCACAGCTGCGGCTGCCGCGCCATGCGCTGCCAGCGCGCCATGCCGGTGCCCTGCGGGTGGCTGGCCACGTACTTGAAGGCCAATTGGCCGGCGGTGTCGAGCGCCACCGTCGCCAGCCAGATGCCCACTACCGAGCCGGTCATCGCCATCAGGCGGCGGCCTGCTGCGGCACGCACAGGGCGGCGAAGAACTGCGCCAGGCGCGCGCCGAGCACGCGCCGTTCGCGGTCCAGGGTGATCATGTGATAGCTGTCGTGCAGCAGCAGCAGCTCCGTCGGCCCGGACACGTTGGCGATCACCAGCCGCGCATTGCGCAGGTCGGCGATGTCGTCCTCGGTCGCGTGCGCGACCAGGCATGGCGCGACGACCTTGGGCAGGTCGCGGCGCACCTCGCGCGCGAGCAGGTACATCTCGGCCAGGGCGTGCCAGGGGTTGCCGGGCAGGCCGGCGGCGCTGCTGTCGCCGCCGAGCATCGCGCTGCTGATTTGGGCGCGGATGCGCTCGTCGCGCAGGCCGTACGGTGGCTCTTCCAGGAACATGCGGCGCTTGCCGATGCCCAGGCGCTTGAACCACGGCAGCAGGAACGCCAGCCGCGCGCGCTTGGGGATGTTCCAGCCGTCGTAGCGGAAGGTGGCGCCGAGTACGCCGACGCCGTCCACCCACTGCGGACGTTCCTGCGCCAGGCGCAGCGCCAGCACCGCGCCCATCGACAGCCCGGCCACGAACAGCCGGTCGACCTGTGGGCGCATGCGCGCGGCCGCCGCCTCGACGCTGGCGTACCAGTCGCGCCAGTTGGTGGCGAGCAGATCGTCCTCGTCGCCGCAGTGGCCGGCCAGCTGCACGCCATGGACGCTGAAGCCTTCGCGGTTCAGGCTCTTGCCGAGCAGGCGCATTTCGCTGGGCGTGCCGGTCAGGCCGTGGATCAGCAGCACGCCATTGCGGCCGCCTTCGAAGTGGAACTCGGCAGATTGGATCATGTGAATGGGCGCGGCTGCGCAGTCTCGGCAATCCGTGCAGGGTCGCCGCTGCGCGTTTCAGCAGCCTTTCGCCGCCGCGGCGGCGTGCAAGCTCAATGCTTGGCCGCGGCCGGGTTGCGGAAGCGCACCAGCACGCGCTGGCCCAGGCGCAGGGTCGAGGGCTGGGTGAAGGCCAGCACGCAGGCCACGCTGCGGTCGTTGCCGGCGGGCGTGGCGTCGTCGTGCAACTGGGTCGGGCCGTAGGCCGGCGCCAGCCAACGCACCACCGCCTGGCCGAGCACGGTCTGGCGGCCGTCGTCGCTGATGACCTCGGCGGCCATGCCCGGGGTGACGCTGCCGGCATAGCTTTCGTTCAATTCGGCGCGGACCAGGCGCGGCGCGTCCGGCAGCAGGGTCAGCAGCGGCGCGTTGGCCTCGCTGCGCGCGCCGACCGCGGCCGACAGCTGCAGGACGCGGCCA
>NZ_AQOK01000843.1:0-14550 GCF_000364645.1 Xanthomonas sp. SHU 308
CCTGCATCGCCGCCAGGCCATCCGGGCCGGAGGCGCGCAGCGCGCGCAGCAGGAAGGTTTCGGCCTGGTCGTCGCGGTGCTGCGCCAGCGCCAGCCATTCGCCGGGCTGCAGCGCCTGCGCGAAGGCGTGGCGCCGTGCTTGCCGCGCGGCCGCTTCCAGGCCATCGCCGCTGTCGCGCGGCACCTGCACCCGCACCACCTGCAGCGGCACCGCCAGCGCGGCGCACAGCTGCGCGCACTGCGCGGCCCAGGCGTCGGCGTCGGCATGCAGGCCGTGGTGCACATGCAGCGCGCGCAGGCCGGCGTGGCGGTACGACGGCTGCTGCGCGAGCAGGTGCAGCAGCACGGTCGAATCCAGCCCGCCGCTGAGGCCGAGCAGCAGCGGCGCCGGTGCCGGATCGGGCAGCGCGGCGGCGAGTGCGGACAACAGGGGCGTAGAGGCGTGCGGCGGCATCGTGTCACTGTAGACGCAAGCGCAGGTCAGCGCGAAGCGTGGCATGGCGACGTCTTTGCGCCTGAGCAGCGTTGTGGGAGGAACTTCAGTTCCGATGCCTTTCAGCTAATCGCGTCGGGACTGAAGTCCCTCCCACAAGAGCAGGTGTCGGCGCTCGGGACTATCCAGACTGCTTGCTCAGCCGTTGCCTGCTCGATGTCGGCCGCCAGTGCGCGACGACCGGCCTGCGGCCAGAGTTCCGACGCCTTGCAGTTCAATGCGTCGGGACTGAAGTCCCTCCCACAAGAGCAGGTGTCGGCACTCGTGGCTGGCCCAAATGCTTGCTCAGCCCGGTGCCCGCTCGATGTTGGTCGCCAGCACGCGACGACTGGCCCGCCGCCAGCGCGCGACGGCGCTTGAAGCCGCGCAACGTGAGGTGGCCCCATGTGGGAGGGACTTCAGTCCCGACGCGGGGATGTCTCACCTCGCGGACGATGCGCTTTCCGCGACATCGCGGGAGATTCAAAGAGACGCGTTGCAGAGAACCAGCCTTGGCGACCTTCTCCGCGACAACGCGGCCATGCCGCACACGATCATCGGCTCATCGGCTCATCGGTTCAGCGCTTGGGCGCCGGCACTTCGCGGTTGTGGCGGTCGATGGAGTACCAGCGGCCACCCTGCATCGGCGTATGATCATCGGTGTCGGGCGTGCCCGCGCTGCAGCCGTCGCAGACCGCGGCGACGCCGTGCTCGAACGGCCAGGCGAAGTCGTGGACCGGCGCGATCACCTCGCGCAGTTGCCGGTCGTAGAAGCCGATGCGGCCGTGAAAGATGCCGCGGGTCAGCCCTTCAGTGAAACCATCCGGACCGTTGTCCCAGGTGATCACCGGCAGGCTGCGGCCGTCGGCGCGTACGTAGTAGAAGCGTGCGCCGACGGTCAGCAGCGCCAGCCCGTCGCGATCGAAGGGCAGGCGTCGCAGCGCCTGTGGCGTCAGTACCAGGCGTTCGTCTGCGCCGAGCCGACAGCCCGGCACGACGTCGCGGTCGGTGGTCGGATCGCCGAGCCGGCAGGCGTCGTCGGGCTGCGCCTGCACAGCGGCTGCGGTTGTCGCCAGTGCGAGCAACGCCGCTGCCGCACGCAGGCGGCCACGGCGCCACGGCCGGGACAGGAGGCGGTTCACTGCGCAGTGGCAGCGCTGGTCATGAACGCCGCCGGCTTGGGCAACTCCACCGGCACCCCGTCGCCGTTGCAGGTGCCGGCCTGGCACAGCCGCGCGCGCAGGGTCGGGGTGGCCTGCACGATCACGTGGTAGATCACGTTCTCTTCCAGACTGCCGCGGAAGGCGTTGCTGCCGGGGCCGCGCGCCCAGATGCCGACGTCGTCGCCGCCATGGGTCTCGGCCTTGGTCGGCACCAGCGCTTCCTGCATGAAATCCGGGCTTTCGGTGTCGACGTGGGTCAAATCCGGGCGGCCGTTGGCCGGCTCGAAATTGCTCGGCGCATGCGGGAAGGTCTTGATGCCGGCCGGCTGCTGGTTGCTGGCGCCGGTGTAGCCGGGGCCGTTGGCGTAGCTGAGCGTGGCATAGGGCTGGCCGTTGCCGTCCAGCGCCAGGTCGCCGGTGTTGGCGTCCTCGCCGCTGGTGCCGCGCACCTTGCCCAGGATCGGGTTGCCACGCTGCGGGTAACCGACGAAGTTCAGCGTATGCGAGTGGTCGGCGGTGACGATGATCAGCGTGTCCTCGGCCGAGGTCGCGTCCGCCGCGGCCTGCACCGCCTGCGACAGGGCGATGGTCTCGTCCAGCGCGCGGTAGGCGTTGCCGGCGTGGTGCGCGTGGTCGATGCGGCCGCCTTCGACCATCAGCACATAGCCGTTCTTGTCCTGCGACAGGGTACGGATCGCGGCCTTGGTCATCTCGGCCAGGCTCGGGTCGCCATTGGCGCTGCGGTCGCGGTCGTGGTCGAATTGCATGTGGTCCGGCTCGAACAGGCCCAGCAGCGCCGGCGCGTTCTGCGCCGCTTCCAGTTGCCCGCGGGTCCACACGTAGGCGCCCTGCGGATGGCGCTGGCGCCATTCGCCGACCAGATCGCGGCCGTCCAGGCGCAGGCCGACCTTGTCGTCGTACTCGGGGTCGCGCTGCTCGACGGTGGTGAACTGGCCGCGGCCGCCGGCCAGCATCACCTGCGGGCCGCGCCCGAAGCGTGCGCTCACCATCTGCTGGGCGATGTCGCGGCAACCCTCGGCCACCGCCTTCTCCGGCAGGTCGGCATCGCTTTCCCAGTTGCGCTCGGGCACGTGCGCGTAGGTCGCGGCCGGGGTGGCGTGGGTCAGGCGGGTGGTGGTGACGATGCCGGTGCCCATGCCGGCGCTGTCGGCCAGTTCCAGCCAGCTCAGCAACTGCTTGCCGAGGCTGTCGGCGCAGGCGTCGCGCTTGCCGGCGGCCACGCCGATCGCGCCCATGTGGGTCTTCACCCCGGTGGTGATCGAGGTCATGGTGCCGGCCGAATCCGGCGTCTGCGAATCGGTGTTGTAGGTCTTGCTCAGCGCGGTGGCCGGGAACGCCTCCCACGACAGCTGGTTCTCCTCGCCCGAGGCGCCCTTGCGCTGACCATCCAGGATGCGCGCGGCGGCGACCGTGGTCAGGCTCATGCCGTCGCCGAGGAACAGGATCACGTTCTTGGCCTTGCCGCGCATCGCACCGTTGTTGGCGGCCTTGGCGGCGCCGCTGCGGTACCACCAGGCCGGGGTCTCGCCGGCCGGATGGGCCACGGCGGGGACGACGATCGGCGCGACGTTGGCGCTGGCGGCCGGCGCATGCGGCGTGCTGGCGCAGGCGCCCAGCAGCAGGGTGGAGGCGGTGGCGAGGGCGGAAACGGGTAGGCGCATACGCAGAACGGGTCCTGAACAACGAAGTCCCCTGCATTATGCCGGCTGCGACAAGGCACGCCGATGACATCGCGCCTTTCCAGCCATGGCGTCGTCGCTGCTGCCGGGGTGCGCTATCGTGCGAAACCCCCGATCTCTCTGGACAGCGTCGATGAAACTGGTGACGGCCTGGTTACGCATTCCGTTCTGGCAGCGCGTGGTCGCCGGCTTCCTGCTGGGCGCCCTGGCGGGCTGGGCGCTGGGCCCGACCGCGGAGACCTGGTTCAAGCCGCTGGGCGATCTGTACGTCACCCTGATCAAGATGATCGCGGTGCCGCTGGTGTTCTTCGCCGTCATCAACGCGATCTCGGCGCTGCACGGGCAGCAGTCGGTGGCCAAGCTGGGCGGGCGCACCTTCCTGTGGTTCGTGGTCACCGCGGCGCTGGCGGTCGGCGTCGGCCTGGCCGTGGGCACGGTGCTGCAGCCGGGCGCCGGCCACCTGGGCCTGCGGGTGGACAGCGCCTGGACCCCGCGCGATGTGCCCAGCCCGGTGCAGGTGCTGCTGGACGTGGTGCCGTCCAACCCGTTCTATGCGCTCACCGGTATCGGCACCAAGACCAATGCCGCCGGCGAGACCGTGCTGGCGGCCGGGCGCGGTTCGATTCTGCCGGTGATCTTCTTCGCCGCGCTGCTGGGCTTTGCCATGGTCAAGCTCGGCGAGCGCGTGGCCGAGGCGCGCAAGCTCACCAAGCAGATGAGCGAGATCATGATCCAGGTCACCCGCTTCGTGCTGGAGATGACCCCGCTCGGCACCTTCGGCCTGATCGCCGCGCTGGTCGGCGGCTACGGCTTCGGCAAGCTGCTGCCGTTCGGCAATTTCGTGCTGGCGCTGTACCTGGCCTGCGCGATCCACATCGTGGTGGTGTACAGCGGCCTGCTGCTGGTGCACGGGCTGAACCCGTGGAAGTTCTTCCGCGGTGCCGCGCCGGGCATGCAGGTGGCCTTCGTCAGTTCCTCCAGCTTCGCCGCGATGCCGGTGGCGCTGCGCTCGATCACCCACAACCTCGGCGTCAACAAGGACTACGCGGCGTTCGCAGTGCCGCTGGGCGCCAGCATCAAGATGGATGGCTGCGGCGCGATCTTCCCGGCGCTGTGCGCGGTGTTCATCGCCCAGTACACCGGCGTGCCGCTGACCGCCAACCAGTATTTCGTTGTGCTGATCGCTTCGGTGCTGGGCAGCTTCGGCACCGCCGGCGTGCCCGGCACCGCGGTGGTGATGGCCACGGTGGTGCTGAGCGCGGCCAACCTGCCGCTGGAGGTGATCGGATACCTGTACGCCATCGACCGCGTGCTGGACATGATGCGCACCATGACCAACGTGACCGGGCAGATGCTGGTGCCGGTGCTGGTGGCCAAGGAGACCGGCCTGCTCGATCGCACCATCTACGAGGCCGCCCCGAGCAATGTCGGCCTGGAAGAACCGCCGGTCGACGGTTCCGGCCAGGTGCGTTGATGCGTCCGTGAGTACGCCTATCGAGAGCCTGCGCGCGCAGCTGCGACAGTTGCCCGGGCTGACGCTGCACGCGGGTGTGCTGGTGCACGACGCGCTGCCGGACGACCCGTTCGAGCAGCGCTACCTGGACGTGCGCCGCCGCGAAGGCCGGCTCTACAGCGACGCCCAGGTGCGCACGCTGCCGCAGCCGCCCGGCGCGCTCGGCGCCAGCCACGAATGGCGGGTGCGCGCCGAATCGTGCCGGCGCCTGTTGCGCCATCTGCGTGCGCGTGGCGGCGACGGTCCTCTGCTGGAACTCGGCTGCGGCAACGGCTGGCTGTCGTATCGCCTGGCCAGCGGCCTGCAGCGCGAAGTCTGCGGCGTGGACGTCAATCGCACCGAACTTGCCCAGGCGGCGCGGGTCTTCGCCGACGCGCCGCGGTTGAGCTTCGTCGCCGGCGACATCCTGCGTTTGCCGCTGCCGGCGCAGCGGTTCGATGTCGTGGTGGTGCCGGCCTGCCTCCAATACTTCGCCGATCCGCGTGCGCTGATCGCACGCCTGCTGCAGCTGCTGCAGCACGACGGCGAACTGCACATCCTCGACAGCCCGTTCTACGCCGACGTCGAGCAAGCCAGGGCCAGCGCCGCGCGCAGCCTGCGCTACTTCAGCGGCCTGGGCTGCGCCGAACTGGCGCAGCAGTACCACCAGCACACCGAGGCGGTACTGGACGGCATCGTGCTGCGCCGCTTGTTCGACCCACGGCGGTTGTCGGTGCGCTGCCTGCGTGCGTTGCGCTGGCGCCAGCCGCACTTTCCGTGGCTGTGCATCCGCAAGCGCGACAATCTCGCGCTGGCCGCGGCCTAGCCGGCGCCGCCGGCTGCCGGCGCGTCTGCGGCGACACCTTATTGCGGCGCCGTTGCGATTGGCGGCGGCGGCGCATGGCAGACTGCCGCCTCCTTCCCTTGCATGGACTCCCGATGAGCGGCACGCAACGCGAACTGACCTTCCGCTTCCTGGCCGAACCGATCGACGTCAACTACGGCGGCAAGGTCCACGGCGGCGTGGTGATGAAGTGGATCGACCAGGTCGGCTATGCCGCGGCGGTGGGCTGGAGCGGCCACTACAGCGTGACCGTGGCGGTGGGTGGCATCCGCTTCGTCTCGCCGATCCGCATCAGCGACATGGTCACGGTCGGCGCCAAGCTGGTCCACACCGGCACCAGCAGCATGCATTTCGCCATCGAGGTGCGCGCCCGCGATCCGATGGGCGGCGAGCCGCGTCTGTGCACGCATTGCATCATCGTGTTCGTGGCCCTGGATGGCGTCGAAGGCCGCCCCACCGCGGTGCCGGCCTGGCATCCGGACACGCCGGAAGACCATCGCCTGGCCGAGTACGCGCAGAAGGTGATGGAGCTGAGCAAGGGCATCGAGGACACCATCGCCCACTACCACGGCTGAGGGCGCGCGCCCGCGCGCTGGCTCAGGCGCGCCAGTCCGCGGGCGCGATGCGGCAGTCGCCGTCGAACAGGCGGCCGCCGTGCACGGCCAGTTCCTGCTGCGCCAGTGCCAGCACCGGCGCACAGTCGGCGTTGGCGAACAGCGTGGCGAAGGCCTGCTCGAAGCGTTGGCCCAAGGCCGGATCCATCCGTGCCAGCAGGCGCGGCACCCACTTGCCGCTGCCGTACCAATGGCCGCGTCCGCGCAGCGCCAGTTCCGCCAGGCGCGGATGCAGCAGGGCGCCGATGGCGAGGATCTCGGCGGCGCTGCGCTCGCCGCACAGGTCGTCGACCAGGTCAGTGATCTCGTAGCGCAGCGTGTCCCGTTGCGCCTGCGTCAGCGGCGGCGGCCCGGCCTGCAGCCGCGCGGCGACTCGGCCTTGCAGGCTGCGTGCGGATTCGGTCGCGGTGCCGACTAAGGTGCCCTCGGCGATCATGTGCAGCAGGCTGGGGCGGCCGCGGGCGGCGTCTTCGTCGACGAACCAGGCCAGCGTGCCCGGGTCGTGCACGAAGGCTTCGACGGGCATGCCGTCGGCGAGGAACGATTCGCGGCGTGCGGACGGCAGGCGCTCATAGACCACGACCAGGTCGAGATCGGAGAGATGCGTGCCTTCGCCGCGCAGGATCGAGCCGGCCGCGAAGCCGAACGCCGCGTCGGCGTAGCGGGTGGACAGCAGCGATTGCGCGATCGCCAACGCCTGGGCGGGCGTGGGCAGGACGTGCTTGGCCGGCATCAGCGCAGCGCCTGCAACTGCGGCCAGGACGCGACCCGGCGGACGGGCTCATCGGCACGGCAGGACTGCGAGGCAGGCGAGGGGCGTGGTGTCATCGAAGTTCCGGTGACGCGATCGAGGCGGACAGCGTATCGTGCCGGCGGGCAATGCGGACGGCGACGATGACCCTCCAGGCGGACAGCGCGGAACTGCAGCGGCAATACGGCGATACACAGCGGCTGGTGCAGCGTAAGTCGCTGCATGCCAAGTACGGCCGCGGCGATTGGTACCCGTGGTTGCGCGCGCAGGTGCCGCTGGCCGCAGACCTGCGCGTGGCCGATATCGGCTGCGGCACCGGCCAGCTGTGGGGCGCGCTCGCCGGGCAGTGGCCGCCATCGCTGGCATTGCAATTGCTGGATCGCTCGCCGGCCATGGTCGCTGCGGCATTGGCGCAGGCGGCGGCGTTGCGGCCACAGGGTGTGGTCGGCGACGCGATGCGCCTGCCGCTGCGCGATGCCAGCATCGACGCCGCACTGGCCGTGCATATGCTCTACCACTTGCCCGATCCGCATGCGGGCGTGCGCGAGCTGCGGCGCATCGTTCGTCCAGGCGCGGTAGTACTGGCGGTGCTCAATGGTCGCGACAACATGCGTCAACTCGCGCAACTGGTCGCTGGGGTGGCCGGTGGCCCGGACCGCGACCCGTCCACCCTGCGCCTGGACGCGGAGGCGGGCGCGCGCCTGTTCGCCATGCACTTCGCACAGGTCCGGGTCGCGCGCTTCGACGACGTGCTGGTCTGCACCGATCCCGAGGACGTCATGGCTTATCTGCAGAGTCTGCCGTTGCCGCCGCAGGCGCACGCGTCAGCCTTGCGGCAGGCGGTAGAGGCGGCGTTTGCGCATGGCGACGGCGCGTTGCGGATCGACAAGGACGTGCGCGCGATCGTTGCCACCGCCTGAGGGCGGCCGCGTCGGTGCCAGTGGCACGACCGCCAGCCGGGCGGCCGCGAAACGCCACAACCAAAAAGGCCGCTGTCCCCAGCGGCCTTTTCTGTGCGGTATCTGCGGAGCGGCGGCTTACATCGCCACGCGGCGCGCCTGCACGAACTTCTCGCCCCAGTAGCCGGAAGTCAACGTGTCCACGCGCACGTCCTTGCCGCGGCTGGGGGCGTGCAGGAAGCGGCCCTCGCCGACGTACAGGCCGACATGGTCGACGCGGCCCTTGCGACCGAAGAACACCAGGTCGCCCGGCGCCAGCGCGTCGCGGTCCTTGATCAGCTGGGCATTGGCCTCGCGGGCCATCTCGCGCGACACGCGCGGCAGCTCGATGCCCAGCGCGGTGCGGAACACGTAGCCGACCAGGCCGCTGCAGTCGAAGCCTTCGGTGTCTTCGCCGCCCCAGCGGTACGGGGTGCCCAGCAGCGCCATGGCGCGCTTGAGCACGGACTGGACCTTGTCGCCGCCCGGCACCACGCCTTCGCGCGGGACCGGCTGGGACACGTCGTAGTTGGCCAGCAGGCGGCTGATGTCGCCGGCGAACATCGCCGAGCGGTCCATCAGCGGAATGGTGTCGTTGGCGGCCAGGTGCGGCAGCAGGGCGGCCAGGGTGGCGGTGGCGGCGGCGTCGGCCTTGCTGCGCGACGGTGCGGGCGCCTGGGCGGCGGCCGGCTTGGCCGACGTGGTGATGTTGGGGGTCTGCGCGGTCGCCTGGGCGGTGGTCGCGGTGGCGCTCACCTGGGCGGGAGCGGGGGCGACGGTCGCGATCGCTTCCGGGACGACGGTGTCGGCGGGAGCGGTCTGGGCCAGGGCCGGAAGGGCCGAGAAACAGAGCGAGGCGGTGCAGAAGAGGCGGAAAGCGGTCCGGCGGGGAACGGCGGGCTTGCCTGGAGAGGTCTGGGCTTCGGTCGTCACGCTTGGATCACAAAATAAAACGATGGGGGATCATGCCTTGTAGACAGAAATAGGAAGTTCAAATAAGGTTAAATTTTCGTAATTATGAATGTGGGTGAAATCACAGTTCAGCGCAAAACCCGCTTTGCGCCGGTGTAGTGGTCCCGCCAGTAGGCCCCGTCCAGTGAATCCAGCCGCACCGTGCCGCCCGTGCTGGGAGCGTGCACGAAGCGGCCTTCACCGACATAAATCCCGACGTGCGTCACATTTCCCGCGCTGCCGAAGAACACCAGGTCGCCGGTGCTCAGGCGCTGCGGGTCGATCCGCGGCCCCTGTACCGCCGCCAGTTCGCGCGAGGTGCGCGGCAGCCGCAGGTCGAGCATGTCGCGATAGACGTAGGCGACCAGGCCGCTGCAGTCGAAGCCGGACTCGGGGGTGTTGCCGCCGTAGCGGTAGGGCGTGCCGACCAGGCCCAGCGCCCGCATCAGCACTGCGTTGGCCGCGCCCGGGTCGGCCGGCGCCACCTGCGGCCACTCGCGCACCGCCACCGGTGCCGGCCGGGTGTGGCGGACCTCGTGGCGTCCGCAGGCCGCCAGCGCGGCGGTGCACAGCAGCGGAAGCCACCACGGGAACGCGCGGCGGCCGCGCGGCGAAACTGGCGTGTTGTGCATGGAGCCGGGATAATGCGCGACCTCAGAAGGCCGCCATCATGGCGGCGCTCCCGGCGGCCGACAAGCCGCCCATCCCGTCTGCCCCCGGCAGCCACAGCGCAGAGTGCACATGAAGATCGAAAAAGACCGCGTCGTCCGTTTCCACTACACCGTTTCGGAAGTCGGTCAAGAACCGATCGAAAGCTCCAAGGACCGCGATCCGCTGGTGATCCTGGTCGGCCACGGCAACATCATCCCGGGCCTGGAGAACGCGATGATGGACAAGGCCGCCGGCGACAGCTTCGGTGTCGACGTGGCCGCCAAGGACGCCTACGGCGAATACCGCGAGGGCCTGAGCCAGCGCGTGCCGAAGAAGCATTTCGGCGCGGTCAAGCTGCAGCCGGGGAGCCAGGTGGTGCTGCAGACCAACTTCGGCCCGCGCGCGGTGACCGTGCAGAAGGTCGGCATGAGCGTGGTCGACGTCGACCTCAACCACCCGATGGCCGGCAAGGACCTGCACTTCGACGTGGAGATCGTCGACGTGCGCGAGGCCAGCGCCGAAGAGATCGAGCACGGCCACGTGCACGGCGACGGCGGCCACCACCATTGAGTGCGTTGATGGCGGTACCGGTCGCGCCGGTGCCGCCAGCCCTGGCGCCGCACGCAGCGGCGCCATCGTGCCGCTGCGGACGCCGGCGGCCTTCCTGATCGCGGCGAGGGACATCGCCGGCCTTCCGCCCGGTGCCGCCTTGGCCACTTCCGCCCCCGTGTTGCAGCCCGTCGCGCCCGCCGAGCGCATCGCCACGCTGGACGTGCTACGCGGTTTCGCCCTGCTGGGCATCCTGCTGATGAACATCGAGGGCTTCGTCGGCCCGCTGGACGCGGCGATGACCGGTCTGGATCCGGCGCTGCGCGGCGCCGACCGCGTCGCCGACGCCCTGGTCTACATCCTGGTGCAGGGCAAGTTCTACACCTTGTTCTCGCTGCTGTTCGGCATGGGCTTCGCGGTGATGGCGCAGCGCGCCGAGACCGCGCGGCGGCCGTTCAGTGGCTTCTTCCTGCGCCGCAGCGCGGGGCTGCTGCTGATCGGCCTGCTGCATGCCGTGCTGCTGTGGTCCGGCGACATCCTGGTCAGCTACGCGCTGCTGGCGTTCATGCTGCTGGCCTTTCGCGAGGCGCCCACGCGCTGGCTGCCGGGCATGGCGCTAGTGGTCTACTTGTTCGCGCCGGCGCTGTGGCTGTTGATCGGCGCCGCCGCCTGGGCGGCGCAGGCCGATCCGCACGGTGCAGCGCAGTGGCATCGGGACATGGCCGAGCAGGCGCAGCACGGCGCGGCGGCGCTGGCGCAGCAGCGCGAGGTGTTCGGCCACGGCAGCTATGCCCAGGCCACTGCGCAACGCGCGCGCGACTTGGTCGAATCGCTGAGCGGGCTGCTGTTCAATGCGCCGACCATCTTCGGCATGTTCCTGCTCGGCGCCTGGTGTGTGCGCAGTGGCCTGGCCGCGCAACCGCAGCGCTTCCCGCGGCTGCTGGCGGTGCTGCGCTGGGGCGTGCTGCCGCTGGGTCTGGCGCTGATGCTGCTGAGCTTCCGGCTGGAGCCGTGGATGGATCCGGCGCGGCTGGATCTGCGCCTGACCTGTGCCTATGCCCTGGCCAGCGTCGCCGGCGGCCTGATGGCGCTGGGCTATGCGGCCTGGCTGGTGCGCGCCGCGCCCGCGTTGCAGTGGCTGGCGCCGGCCGGGCGCATGGCGCTGAGCAACTACCTGCTGCAGTCGTTGGTGTGCACCACGTTGTTCTACGGCTACGGCTTCGGCTATTTCGAGCAACTGCCGCGCGCCTGGCAGATCCCGTTCGCGGTCGCGCTGTTCGCGCTGCAGGTGGCGCTGTCGCACTGGTGGCTGCAGCGGTTCCGCTTCGGCCCGGTGGAGTGGCTGTGGCGCTCGGCCAGCTACCTGCGCTGGCAGCCGATGCGCCGCCGCGACGCGGCCTGAGCGCAGGCGCTGCGGCGGCGTCCTCACATCTGCCGCGCGGCCGCCCATGGCATGCTCCGCGGCGACCGAGACATGCGACAGGACAGCCGATGGACGATGTGAACCGCGCGCACCGCGCCGCGCCCGATGCGACCCCGCCGCGCGCCGAGCGTGCGCCGTGAGCGGGCCGATCCGCGATTACGACCTGCTGGTGCTGGGCGGCGGGTCCGGCGGCCTGGCCACCGCCTTCCGCGCCGCCAGCCATGGCGCACGGGTGGCGATCCTGGAGCCGAGCGCGCTCGGCGGGACCTGCGTCAACGTCGGCTGCGTGCCGAAGAAGGCGATGTGGCTGGCGGCGGATCTGGTCGAACGCATCGACCTGGCGCGCGCGGTCGGCTTCGCCATTCCCGAGGCCACGCTGTCCTGGGCGGAACTGGTGGCGCACCGCCAGGGCTACATCGGCAACATCCACGCCAGCTACCGGCGCCGGCTGGATGCCGACGGCGTGGTGCTGATCCCGCGGCGCGGCCGGCTGGTCGATGCGCACACCGTCGAATGCGACGACGGCGTGCGGGTCAGCGCCAAGCACGTGGTGATCGCCACCGGCGCGCACGCGCTGCGGCCGAACATCGAAGGCGCCGAGCTGGGCCTGGTCTCCGACGACTTCTTCAATCTCTGCGAGGCGCCGCCGCGGGTGGCGATCGTCGGCGGCGGCTATATCGCGGTGGAACTGGCCGGGCTGCTGCAGGCGCTGGGCAGCCGGGTGGAACTGTACGTGCAGGGCGAGCGCCTGCTGGAGCGGTTCGACGCGGAACTGGCACGGCAGCTTGCCGACAACCTGCGCCACCAGGGCGTGCGCCTGCATTTCGGTTACCGCGCCAGCGCCTTGCGCCGCAGCGGCGAGGGCCTGTGCGTGGTCGATGCGCAGGGGCAGCCCGGCGAGAGCGTCGACAAGGTGTTCTTCGCGATCGGGCGCCGCCCCAACACGCGCGACCTCGGCCTGGAAGCGCTGGGCGTACGTCTCGGCGACAAGCACGAGATCGTGGTGGACGCGTACCAGAACACCGACGTGCCGGGGCTGTATGCGATCGGCGACGTGGCCGGCAAGGTCGGCCTGACCCCGGTGGCGATCGCCGCCGGGCGCAAGCTGATGGAACGCGTGTTCGGCGACCGGCCGCAGGCACGGCTGGACTACGAGAACGTGCCCAGCGTGGTGTTCTCGCATCCCCCGCTGGGCCAGGTGGGATTGGGCGAGGAGCAGGCACGCGAGCGCTATGGTGCCGACGCGGTGACCGTGTACCGCAGCAATTTCCGGCCGATGCTGCAGGCGCTGGCCGATTCGCCGCAGCGCAGCCTGTTCAAGCTGGTGTGCGTGGGCGCCGAGGAGCGTGTGGTCGGCTTCCACCTGCTCGGCGATGGGGCCGACGAGATCCTGCAGGGCTTTGCGGTGGCATTGAAGCTGGGCGTGACCAAGCCGCAACTGGAAGACACCGTGGCGATCCATCCGACTTCGGCCGAGGAAGTGGTGCTGATGCGCTGAGGTCGCCGCGATCCGGCGGCTGGTTGGCTGTGGCGCCGTAGAATGGCGGCATGCACGTGTCCTCTTCTCCCTGCCGCGGCGCCGCGCGATGAGCGCGTCCGGCACGTCGGCCACCGTCGCCCCCAACGCTACCCAGGCCAGCCTCGGTGGCGTGCTGCTCGCCGCCGGCGGCGCGATCGCGTTCTCGGGCAAGGCCATCATCGTCAAGCTGGGCTATCGCTATGGCGTCGATGCGGTGACCCTGCTGGCCTTGCGCATGCTGGTGGCGCTGCCGTGCTTCGCGGCGATGGCGCTGTGGGCGGCGCGCCGCGCGCCGCCGCTGCAGGCGGGCGACCGCTGGCGGATCGTCGCCTTGGGCGTGCTCGGCTACTACCTGGCCAGCTTCCTGGATTTCCTCGGTCTGGCCTACATCACCGCGACCCTGGAGCGGCTGATCCTCTATCTCACCCCGACCCTGGTGCTGCTGATCGGCGTGCTGCTGTGGCGGCGGCGTCCGCAGCGGCGCCAGCTGTGGGCGCTGGCGTTGAGTTACCTGGGCGTGTTGCTGGCGTTCGGCCACGACCTGCAGATCGGCGGCGCGCGTACTGCTTGGGGGAGCTTGCTGGTCTTCGGCAGCGCGCTGGCCTATGCGGCCTATCTGGTCGGCAGCGGCCAACTGGTGGCGCGGGTCGGCGCGGTGCGATTGACCGCCTACGCCAGCCTGGTCGCCTGCGCGCTGTGCATCGCCCAGTTCCTGCTGCTGCGGCCGCTGCACGCGCTGGTCCTGCCGACACCGGTCTACGCGCTGTCGCTGCTCAACGGCACGCTGTGCACGGCGGTGCCGGTGCTGGCGACGATGCTGGCGGTGCAGCGCATCGGCTCGGCGCTCGCGTCGCAGATCGGCATGCTCGGCCCGGTCTCCACCATCGTGCTCAGCGTGCTGGTGCTGGGCGAGGCGATGGGGCCGTGGCAGATCGCCGGCACCGTGCTGGTGCTGGGCGGGGTGCTGCTGGTGTCGCGGCCGGTGCGGGCACGGTCGGCATGAGTCCACGGCGGCCGCCCGCAGCGAGCGCGTCGGCGCCGGCCGCAACGGCGGCGGCCGAGGCGCATGCGCGGATCCTGGCGACGATCCGGGCGATCCCGTCGGGCCAGGTGCGTGGCTATGGCGAGGTGGCGATGCTGGCCGGGTTGCCGGGACGTGCGCGGCTGGTGGCGCGTCTACTCGGCGGCAATGCCGATGCCGCGCTGCCCTGGCACCGGGTGCTGCGCAGCGACGGCCGCATCGCCTTTCCGGAAGGCTCGCGCGGCTATCGCGAGCAATGTCAGCGCCTGCGCGCCGAAGGCGTGGCGGTGCAGGGCGGACGGGTGAAGCGTGCGCCGGCGCCGGCGCGCGATCTCGATGCCGAGGTGTGGGGGCCTCGGTAGCGAGGCGCGCCAGAACTGCGGGGCTCGTGTCTCGAAGCGCAGAAGACTCCGGCTGTGAAGGGCTTAGCCCCTCTCCCCCCGGGAGAGGGGTTGGGGTGAG
>NZ_AQOK01000844.1:0-11076 GCF_000364645.1 Xanthomonas sp. SHU 308
CCAGGCCAGGGCCAGCGCGCTGCCGCCCAGGGCCGCGCCGATCGCCGGGGTGGCGACGGCGCCGCCGGAGAAGTTCAGCGGCAGCGCCAGGGCGGCCAGGCACACCGCGGCCAGGGCGGCGCCGCGGCGCGGCAGGACAGTGGAATCGGGAGGCGAAGCGGAGGTCATCGGAGCGGCTCTGGCGGCGGATGTCGGAAGGCCACTAGAGATACCGAGGCGGCAATTCGCGAAAAAGGCCGCGATCCTCCGCACTTTGCGGAATGGAACGCTCTAATATCGCGGGATGGACCGCCTCACCGGCATCGTCGCCTTCGTCCGGGCCGCCGAACAGCGCAGCTTCGTCGGCGCCGGCCGCGTGCTCGGCATCTCGGCCTCGGCGGTGGGCAAGAGCGTGGCCGCGCTGGAGCGCGAGTTCGGCGTGCGCCTGCTGCAGCGGACCACCCGGCGCATCGCGTTGACCGCCGAAGGCGCGCTGTTCCTGGAGCATTGCCAGCGTGTGCTGGCCGATCTGCGCGAAGCCGAGGAGGCGCTGGCGCAGACCCGGCAGGCGCCGCGCGGGCGGCTGCGGGTCGGCCTGCCGACCATCGGCTACCGCTTCCTGGTGCCGCTGCTGCCGGAGTTCCGCCAGCGCTATCCGGACGTGGCGCTGGACCTGGAGTTCGACGACCGCGTGGTCGACCTGCTCGAACACGGCCTGGATGCGGTGATCCGCAGCGGCGTGCAAGCCGACTCGCGGCTGCTGGCGCGGCGCCTGGGGCCGTTCCGCTTCTGCCTGTGTGCCGCGCCGGACTATCTGCGCCGCCGCGGCGTGCCGCAGACCCCGGCGGAGCTGGCCGCGCACGACGGCGTGCTGTTCCGCGTTCCAGATACCGGCAAGCCGCAGGATTGGCCACTGGCCGAACCGGCGCCGCTGCCGCCGGCGGTGCTCACCTGCAACAACATGGAAGCGGTGCGCGCCGCGGCGATCGCCGGCCTGGGCATCGCCTGCATGCCGGCGTTCCTGGCGCAGGACGCGTTGGCCGACGGCCGCCTGCAGCCGGTGCTGGACGCGCACCTGACCGACGGCGGCGCGTTTTTCGTGGTGTGGCCGTCGCGTCGGCAACTGTCGCCGAAGCTGCGCGTGTTCGTGGATTTTCTCGCCGAACGGCTGTTCCGCACCGATTGACGCCACGTCGTGTGCCGGGCGACGCGCGCTGTCGCAGCCGCTGCGCCGCCGCACCGGCTAAAATGCGCGGGTGGATGTCTCTCATTTGCTCGACGATCTGAACCCCGCACAGCGCGAGGCCGTTTCCGCAGCGCCCGGCCACTACCTGGTCCTGGCCGGCGCCGGCTCCGGCAAGACGCGCGTGCTCACCCATCGCATCGCCTGGTTGCACCAGGTGCATGGCGTGCCGGTGCACGGCATTCTGGCGGTCACCTTCACCAACAAGGCCGCGGGCGAGATGCGCCACCGCGCCGACCTGCAGTTGCGCAACGGCAGCCGCGGCATGTGGATCGGCACCTTCCACGGCCTGGCGCACCGCCTGCTGCGCCTGCACTGGCAGGACGCGAAGCTGCCCGAGAGCTTCCAGGTGCTCGACGCCGACGACCAGCTGCGGCTGGTCAAGCGCGTGGTGCAGCAGCTGGAGCTGGACGAGGGCAAGTACCCGCCCAAGCAGATCGTGTGGTGGATCAACCAGCAGAAGGACGAGGGCCGCCGCGCCCAGCACATCCAGCCGGAACCGCGCGATGAGTGGGTCACCACCCTGCGCAACGCCTACGCGCTGTACCAGGAGCGCTGCGACCGCGCCGGCCTGGTCGACTTCGCCGAATTGCTGCTGCGCGCGCACGAACTGCTGCGCGACACCCCGGCGCTGCTGGCGCACTACCGCGCCCGCTTCGGCGAGATCCTGGTCGACGAATTCCAGGACACCAACGCCATCCAGTACGCGTTCGTGCGCGTGCTCGCCGGCGACAGCGGCCACGTGTTCGTGGTCGGCGACGACGACCAGGCGATCTACGGCTGGCGCGGCGCCAAGGTCGAGAACGTGCAGCGCTTCCTCACCGATTTCCCCAGCGCGCAGACCATCCGCCTGGAGCAGAACTACCGCTCCAGTGCCAACATCCTCAACGCCGCCAACGCGGTGATCGCGCACAACCCCGACCGTATCGGCAAGCAGTTGTGGACCGATTCGGGCGATGGCGAGCCGATCGACCTGTACGCGGCCTACAACGAGGTGGACGAGGCGCGCTACGTGGTCGAGCGCGTGCGCCAGTGGGTGCGCGACGGCGGCAGCTACAGCGAGGCGGCGGTGCTCTACCGCAGCAACGCGCAGTCGCGCGCGTTCGAAGAGGCGCTGATCGCCGAGCAGGTGCCGTACCGCGTCTACGGCGGCATGCGCTTCTTCGAGCGCGCCGAAATCAAGGACACCCTGGCCTACCTGCGCTTGGTCGCCAACCGCGCCGACGATGCCGCGTTCGAGCGCGCGGTCAACACCCCGCCGCGCGGCATCGGCGACCGCACCCTGGACGAGGTGCGGCGCCTGGCGCGCGCGCAGTCGCTGTCGCTGTGGGCGGCGGCGCAACAGGCCGCGCAGCAGGGCGGCGACCTGGCCGCACGCGCGCGCAACGCGCTGGGCCAGTTCCTGGGCCTGATCGAGCAACTGGCCCTGGACGTGGCCGGGCTGCCGCTGCCCGAACAGATCGACCAGGTGCTGGCGCGCTCCACCCTGCGCGAGCACTGGGGCAAGGAAAGCCGCGGCGGGCTGGATTCGGAATCGCGTACCGACAACCTCGACGAACTGGTGTCGGTGGCCTCGCGCTTCGTCCGCGCCGACGGCGACGAAGACGCCGACGAAGGCCGCCAGGCGATGACCGAGCTGGTCGCGTTCCTCGCCTACGCCTCGCTGGAGGCCGGCGAAGGCCAGGCCCAGGCCGGCGAGGAGGGCGTGCAGCTGATGACCCTGCACTCGGCCAAGGGCCTGGAATTCCCGATCGTGTTCCTGGCCGGCATGGAAGACGGCCTGTTCCCCAGCGCGCGTTCGCTGGAAGAGAGCGGGCGCCTGGAGGAAGAGCGGCGCCTGGCCTATGTCGGCATCACCCGCGCCCGCCACAAGCTGGTGCTGAGCTATGCCGAGTCGCGGCGCATCCACGGCCAGGACAACTACAACGTGCCCTCGCGCTTCCTGCGCGAGATCCCGCGCGAACTGCTGCACGAAGTGCGGCCGAAGGTGCAGGTCTCGCGCAGCGTCTCGCTGGGTGCGCCGCGCAGCCTCGGGCACAGCGTGATCGAGGCCCCGGCGATCAAGCTCGGCGCCAACGTGCAGCACCCCAAGTTCGGCGGCGGCGTGGTCATCGACTACGAAGGCAGCGGCGCCCACGCCCGCGTACAGGTGCAGTTCGACGAGGCCGGCGCCAAGTGGCTGGTGATGGCGTACGCCAATCTGACGGTGTTGTAGCCACGGCGCTGGCGGCATGCCGTGTAGCTCCGCGTACGTGCGGCCGCCTGGCCGCTCGCTTGCGCCGATGATCGGGCGACGGCGTAGCTAACCCTGTGGACTGTCGGTGCGCGCGGCGCCCCGATCGCCGCGGCGACTACGCGCCTCCAGCACGGCATAGCCCGCACAGGCGAGCAGTAGCGGGCCGAGGTAGTAGAAGGCGCGATAGGCCAGCAATGCCGCCAGCAGTTCCGCTTGCGGCGCCTGCGTCCCGAGCAGCGGCAGCACCACCGCTTCGAGCACGCCGATGCCGGCCGGCACGTGCGCGATGGCGGTGGCCACGGCCGCCGCCAGCAGGGCGCCGAGCACCGACATGTAATCCACGCCGGCCGGCATCAGCACGTACAGCAGGGCGCCCATCAGCGCCCAGTTGCAGGTGCCCAGGCCGAGTTGCAGCAGCGCCAGCGGCAACGGCGGCAGGTGCAGGACGTGGCCGCGCACCTGCAGCGTGCGGCCGTGCGCGCGCTGGCAGGCGATCAGGTAGGCCACCACCAAGCCCAGCATGGCGGCGCCGACCCATGGCAGCACCGCGCCGCTCAGCGGCCACTGCGCCGGCGTGCGCAGGCGGCCGCTGACCAGCAGCACGCCGGTCAGCAGCAGATAGCCCATCCAGTTGGTGGCGATGGCGAAGCCGACCACGCGGCTGATCGTCGCCAGGCCCAGCCCGGCGCGTCCGTACAGGCGGTAGCGGATCGCGGTGCCGCCGATCAGCGCACCGACATTCAGGCTGAAAGCGTAGGCGATGTCCGCGATCGCCATGACCCGCGGCGTCGGCACCGCATGCGCCGCGTAACGTCGCGCGGCCAGGTCGTAGCCGGCATACAGCACGTAGCTGGCCAGGCTCAGGCCTGCGGCGGCGGCCAGGGTGCCGGCACCGTAGCCCGCCAGGGTGGTGCCGACCTGCGCCCAGTCCACGGTGCGCGCCGCGCGCACCAGCAATACCGCCACCAGTACCAGGAAGGCCAGATAGGCGAAGTGGCGCAGCATGCGCCAACGCGTGCGCGGATGGTTCATGGCGCGTGCCGCTTGCGCCGCAGCACCGCAGTGCGCGGCGTGCGCTTGGGCAGGCGGCTGGCCCACTGCGGCACGTTGCGCAGCACATGGAACAGCAGCGGCCGCAGCAGCGGTTGCCAGAAGCGTCCGTGCGGCACCTGCGCCGGCACGACTTCGCGGCAGTGCCGTTGCATCAGTCGCTGCAGGCGCCCGTGCAGGTCGCGCGCGAAGGCGGCATCGCGGATCACCAGGTTGGCTTCCAGGTTCAGCGCCAGGCTCAGTGGATCCAGGTTGCTCGATCCCACCGTGCTCCAGTGCCCATCGATCACCGCGACCTTGCCGTGGAACGGGCGCTCGCAGTACTCGAAGATCTGCACGCCGGCATCGACCAGATGCCGGTACAGCGCGCGTGCGGCGAACAACGCCAGCGGCGTGTCCGGTTGCCCCTGGAAGATCAGCTTCACCGCCACGCCGCGGCGGGCGGCAGCGCACAGGTCGCGCAGGAAGCCGTAGCCGGGGAAGAAGTAGGCATTGGCGAGCACGATCTCCTGCCATGCATTGCGGAATGCCTGCCGGTAGGCACGCTCGATGCAGCGTGAACGGCCGGCGTTGTCGCGTGGCAGGAAACACACCTCGGCCGCGCCGGCGGGCGGCACATCGACGTTCTCCTGCGGCACCCACCCCGCGCCGGTACCGTGGGTGGCCAGGGTCCGGCGCACGAACGCGACCATGTCCGCCACCACCGGGCCTTGTACCTCCACCGCGTAGTCCTGTTTCGCCTCCGGGCCGAAATCGGCCAGGTGATCGGCCGACCAGTTGATGCCGCCGATCATGCCGATCCGCCCGTCCACCACCAGCAGCTTGCGGTGCATGCGCCGGAACACGTTCAGGCGCACGCCGAGCAGGGTCGGCTGCTGGTCGAACAGGCGCAGTTCGGCGCCGGCTTCGGTCAGTTCGCGCACGAAGCCGGGCGAGAGATCCGGCGAGCCGAACGCGTCCACCAGCAGGTGCACGCGCACGCCGCGGCGCGCGGCGGCGACCAGGTGGTGCTTCAGCGCCAGGCCGACCTCGTCCTCGAACCAGATGAAGGTCTCCAGCAGCACCTCGTGCCGGGCCGCGTCGATCGCGGCGAAGGCGCGCGGGAAATACGCATCGCCGTTCTCCAGCAACTGCAGGCGGTGGCCCTGGCGCCAGCGCGTGTCGCGGTTCGCGGTCCGGTTCACAGCACGATCCTGGCATGCAGCGGGGCGTGGTCGGACAGGTGCGACCATGGCCGGCCGGTCAACACCCGTGCGGCCTCGATGCGCACGTTGCGCACATAGATGCGGTCCAGCGGCAACAGCGGCCAGCGCGCCGGGAAGCTGCGCGCCACGCGTCCTTGCAGCTGCGCAAAGGCCTCGGTCAGGCCATGCCGCTGCAGCAGCGGATGCCCGCGCTGGCGCCAGTCGTTGAAGTCGCCGGCGACGATCAGCGGCGCCTGTGACGGCAGTTCGGCGATCAGCGCGCCGAGCAGGCCGATCTGCCGACGCCGGTGCGCCTCGCGCAGGCCCAGGTGCACGCAGATCGCATGCACCGCCTCGGCATGACCGGGGATCTCCAGTACCGCGTGCAACAGCCCGCGGTGCTCGTGGCCGGCGATGGAGACGTCGCGGTTGACGAAGGAGGCGATCGGGAAGCGCGACAGCAGCGCGTTGCCGTGGTGCCCATGCGGATACACCGCATTGCGGCCGTAGGCGAACTGCGGCCATAGCGCGTCGGCGAGGAATGCGTACTGGCTCTGCGCCGGCCAGTCGGCGTGGCGGCCGGCATGCAGCTGGTGTTCGCCCAGCACTTCCTGCAGGAACACCAGGTCCGCGGGCAGCGCGCGGATTGCCGCGCGCAGCTCCGGCAGCATGAAGCGCCGCTTCAGCACGCTGAAGCCCATGTGCGCATTGATGGTCAGCAACTCGATCGCAGGCATGCCGGGGCAGGACGGAAACCACGCCTGCCATTGTCGTCGGCGTCCGCGTGCGGCGCGTGACGGTGCCGCGTCGCGCACCTGCCGCCGCTGCGTCGTCGGCAGCGGCGGCGGTGTCGGCTCAGTGCCGTGCGGCGATGATCTTGCTCAGGTAGTCCGGCGTGCCCTCGACCCGCACCAGGTGCGGATACTGCAGGCCGTCGTGGTAGTTCACCGGCACGTCGCGCACGCCGCCCTGATACTTGAGCGTCAGCACGATCGGCGCGCTGCCGCCCTTGGCGTCGGCGATGGCCTGCTTGAGCGTGTCGCGCGAGTAGTCCTGGCCGTTGACCGCCAGCACCGTGGCGCCGCTGCTGACCCCGGCCTTGAACGCCGGGCCGTCCCACAGCACGTCGTTGATGCTGGCGTCGTCGTTCATCACCAGGCCGATCGACCAGGCGAAGTTGTAGCGGTGCCGCGCCGACTGGTGGCGGCCGTCGTACTGCTTCTCGAATGCGCTGGGCTGGTCGGTGTACACCAGCTTCCAGCCGCTGGCCTGCAGGCCTTCCAGCAGCGGCGGGTCTACCTGGTACACGCGCCGGTTGATGTAGTCGGCCCAGTCGTAGTGGACCACGCCGTCGAGCGCGGCGATGACGTCGTCGAAGGTGTAGGTCTTGACCGCGAAACTGCCGTCGTCGATGCCGAAGAACGCCTTGGCCACGTCGTCCAGCGACTTGCGCCCGCCGCTCATCGCGCGCAGCTTGGCGTCCACCGCCAGCCACACCATCTGCCCGCCGCTGTAGTAGTCCTCGCTCATCTGCCAGCTGCGGTAGGGCAGCGGCGCGCGATGCGCGGCGGTGGGGTCGTTGGTGGTGTCCTCCAGCGAGCGCCAGCGGAAGCCGGCGCGGTTGCGATCGTAGTTGGCCGCGGTCATCGCCAGCGCATCGCGGAACTGCTGCGGTGTCCACATGCCGGCGCGGGCGGTCAGCACATAACCCCAGTACTGGGTCTGGCCCTCGTAGACCCACAGCAGCGAGTCGCCCATCGGCACGTTGAAGGTCGGCGTCCACAGGTCGGCCGGGCGCCGGAACTTGCCGTTCCAGGAGTGCGTGTACTCGTGCGCCAGCAGGTCGCGGTCCGGCGCGTTCTCGTCCCAGGCGCTGAAGTAGTCGGCAGCCAGTCCGTTCTCGCTGGACTGGTGGTGTTCCAGGCCGTTGCCGCCCAGCACGTCCGACAGCGAGAACAGGAAGTCGTAATGCGCGTAGTGGTGCGAGCCGAACAGCTTGATCGCCTGCACCGGCAGGTTGCGGTGCGCCTGTAGCTGCTCGGCGCTGATGTCCAGGAACCGCGGCGCGTCGGCGACCACGTCCAGGTGCACCGGCGCGCCGCCGGCCGGGGTCAGGTCCACGCGCTTGAAGTAGCGCCCGGCATAGATCGGTGAGTCGACCAGGGTGGTGAAGTCCACCGGCTTGAAGGTGGTGGTGGCGCCGTTGCGGCTGGCGGTCTCCAGCGCGGTGCCGAACTCCCAGCCGGCCGGCAGGGTCACGCTGGGCGCCACGGTGATGCCGCGGGTGTCGTGGCCGGCCGGGTACAGCGCCACCTTGTTCCACTCCAGCTGCAGCATCTTGTCGGTCATCTCGAAGCCGTCGTCGCGCGGCGACAGGTACTGGAAGCTGGCGTCGATCGCGCTCACGCCCTGCGGCACGTCGACGTGGAAGCTGTACACGTCGAAGGTGTCGCGGCGCCACGGCAGGGGCTTGCCGTTGGCGGTGAGGGTGAGGCCGGCCAGCATCGCCACCGGCCCGCTCGGCGAATGGTCGCCGGGAATCCACTGCGGGTACTGCAGGGTCAGCCGTCCGGCGCTGACCGGGATGGTCTCGTGCACCCGGTAGATACCCTGACGCACATCGCCGGCGTCCACCTGCAGGGTCAGGGTGCCGGGGTAGGGCGTGTCCTGCGGCGCCGGCACGTCCGGTGTGTGCACCACCTGCGCCTGCGCGGCGCCGGCGAGCGCCAGGCCGATGCCGAGGACCAGCGCCCGGCGGGCGCAACGGGAGGCGGGGAAAGCAGTGGCGGACATGCGCGGCTCCGGGAGCGGGATGGGATGCGAAGCGCGGAACGTTAGCACCTGCCGCCGTCGCCGTCGCACTTGCCCGGCCCGGTCACGAAGGTGCCAGGCAATGCTGTTCATCCCGGTGCCACGGGTCCCAGGCTGTGATCCCGGGAAGGCCGCGCGACAGCGGTATCCCTCCAGCGCCTGGCGACAGCGTTGGTCGTCCAGCGCTGTCGCGCTGTGGACCGCCGCCAAGTGCGCAACCCCTTGGACTCCGGCTGCACCGCAGCTTCGGTGTTGCAGCCGGAAAGCGTGCCGCCTCAGTCCTTCAGCGCCCCGTCGCCAGGATCGCTGGCGGCATAGGTCGAGGTTGGCAACTCCGCATCATGCGGATGCCGCAACGCCTCGCGCAGCGGCGCCGGCAGGTGCTCGACCGCCAGGATCACCTTGCCGAAATGCACGTCGCGCACAGCGCTCGACGGCACCACGAAATCGCCGCCGTTCTCGATGTTGACGACGAACGTGGCGCCGCCGTCGCGCACCTCGCGCACCGCCCCCACACCGACCTCGCCATCGGCGACGAACACCATCTGGCCTGCTTCCACACGTTCGGACATCGCGCACCGCCTTTGTCTGGGAGAGAGCCCACGCGGGCTGGAATGCGCCGGCATGGGCGTTCGATGATCGGACGCGTAGGCGTTGCTGGACGGTGAATGCGACGTGGTCTGTTGGTCACGACGTCGCCGTGGCTGCGGCTTGCGCGTCACCGCCAGGGACACGCGCCGTGACGCAGCGCGATGCGATCATTCCCGTTCGACCACTGCTGGGAGGGCAAGGATGCGAAGCGAAAAAGAGAAGATGCTGGCCGGCGAGGCGTATCGTCCCAACGACGCGCAACTGCAGGCCGAGCAGGACGCGGCCAGTGCCTGGATGCAGCGCTACAACGCGGCGCTGGCCGAGCCATCGGCGCGGCGGCACGCGCTGCTGGTCGAAGGACTGGGTTCCGTCGGACGCGGCGCGGTGGTGCGGCCACCGTTCCATTGCGACTACGGCTACAACATCCACCTGGGCGAGGACGTGTTCCTCAACTTCAACTGCGTGATCCTGGACGTGGTACCGGTGCACATCGGCGCCGGCACCCAGATCGGACCGGCGGTGCAGCTCTATGCCGCCGATCACCCGCGCGATGCCGCGCAGCGCGCCGAAGGGCTGGAGTTGGGACGGCCGCTGACGATCGGGCGCAACGTCTGGATCGGCGGCGGCGCGATCGTGCTGCCGGGGGTGACCATCGGCGACGACGCGGTGATCGGCGCCGGCAGCGTGGTCACCCGCGACGTGCCGGCCGGCGCGCGCGTGGCCGGCAATCCGGCACGCCTGCTGAAGCCGCACAGCGACTGAATTTGATCCGGGTCAAGGCAGGCGCCGCGCAATGGGTGTGCAATGCTTTCCTGGCCGCCACGCGCGGCGTTACCGGAGCACCGCCATGTACCAGCGCATCCTGATCGCCATCGATGGTTCCGAGTTGTCCGCCAAGGGGTTGCAGCAGGGGTTGGCGCTGGCCGCCGAGCTCGGCGCGGAGGTGGATATCGTCACCGTGTCCGAGCCGTGGGCAATGGGCATGTACGACGCGATGGGCTGGAGCGTGGGCTACGAGGCCAGCCCCGAATACCGCCAGGACCGCGAGGCCGGCGCGCAGAAGATCCTGGCGCCGGCGCTGGCCGCCGCCGCGGCCACCGGAGTGACCGCGCACGGCCGTCACGTGCTCGACCGCTACGCCGCCGAGGGCATCATCGACATGGCCGTGGCCTGCAACAGCGATCTGATCGTGATGACCTCGCACGGCCGCCGCGGCATGAGCCGGGTCCTGCTCGGCAGCCAGACCGCGGAAGTGCTGGCCAACAGCCAGGTGCCGGTGCTGGTGATCCGCTGAGGCGCTGACCGGCCCGCGCCGGCGGCTGCGCGGTGCGGAACACGTTCGAGGCCGGCATCCGGCCGCTGGCCGCAGCGACCTATCGCTTTGCCGATACGCTTCGGCTTGTCACGCGGCTGCGCCGGGAGGCGACGCCGCGACAGGGGGCTGGCATCCGGCACACGCCTGCATCCGTCCGTCTGGGCAGATCGGGGAAGCGCCCGCGCGCCGCCGCCGTTGGGTGGCGCGCCGGGCGCGCCATCACCAGCTGTACAGCTTCCAGTACACGGGCGACACATTGTCCTTGCTGCCATCCACTTCCATGTGGCCGTCGCCATTGCGGTCGTACAGGTAATAGGCCGGGCCGCGCGCCGGCGTCACTTTGACCATGCGCAGTTGGCCGCCCACGCGGTACTCGTCGACGGTGTCGCCGTTGTCCATCTTGCGCTGGGTCGTTTCCGCGCCGCGCACGTCCATCGGCGCGCCGTCCGGGCCGAGGCCGGTGGAGGCGCAGCCCGCCAGCAGCAATAGCGGGACCAGGATCAGGGCTTTCATTGCGGTGTTCTCCACGGGCAGGACATGCGCAGAGTATGCGCCGAGTGTCTGCATGCGGTGTGGGAATGGTGCGGGCGGATGGCTGCTTAGTGGATCAGGTTGGCGTGTCGCTGCGTACCGTACCCTCACCCCAACCCCTCTCCCGGTGGGAGAG
>NZ_AQOK01000845.1:0-478 GCF_000364645.1 Xanthomonas sp. SHU 308
GCGGGGACCGCCGCCGCCGAGGCCGGCGGCGCCGAGAGCGTGGCGCAGGCGCTGCAATCGGCGTTGGCGCAGGCGCAGCCGGGCGACCGGGTGCTGGTGTTCGGTTCGTTCCATACCGCCGCCGAGGCCTTGCACTGGCTGCATTCAGCCGGCTGATCCCGCCTCCGCGCGGGCCCACCTTATAATCGGCACGGCACTCCGCCACGCCGCCCCCTCAGCCTTTCCGTGGATACCGTCCTGAAACAGCGATTGATTGGCGCCCTTGTCCTGGTAGCGCTCGCCGTGATCTTCCTGCCGATGCTGGTGAAGGGGCCTGCGCCCGACAGCGGCGTGGCCAATGTGCCGCTGAAGGCGCCCGACGCGCCGGCCGACGGCCAGTTCGAGACCCGCGAGCTACCGCTGGTGACCCCGGGCGACGCACCCAGTGGCGGGGCGGTGGGCATGGCCAAGGCGCCGGGCGCCGCCGCTGCGCCAGCCA
>NZ_AQOK01000846.1:0-4844 GCF_000364645.1 Xanthomonas sp. SHU 308
CGTTCGGCCGCGCCGACCGCACGCAGGCCGTGCCCGGCGGCGAGGCGCAGTTGCGCCGCCATTTCGTGCTGGCGGAAGCATCGCTGCCGGCCGCGGCGCTGACCCGGCAACTGGACGCCGGCGATGCCGGCGACGGCCTGTGGCTGCGCGCCGATCCCGCCTATGTGGTGCCGGACATGCAGGGCGCGCGGCTGATGGCGCATGGCGACATGCTGCCGCTCGACGCGGTGGACCTGGACGCGCTGTTGCCGGCGGTGCAGGGCGTGTTCGCCGAGAGCGGGCTGACCCTGGACGCGCCCGATCCGACCCGCTGGTACCTGCGCCTGCCGGCCGACAGTGTGCTGCCTGTGTTCGCGGCACCGGCGCAGGTGCTCGGCGCGGACCTGTTCGATCATCTGCCGCAGGGCGAGGACGCGCGCCGCTGGCGTGCCCTGCTGACCGAAGTGCAGATCGTGCTGCACCAGCATCCCTGGAACCGCGAACGTGTCGCCCGCGGCCAGCCGGCGATCAATTCGCTGTGGTTCTGGGGCGGCGGCCGCCTGCCGGCCACCGTCGGCACTGCGCATGCGCAGGTGCGCAGCCACGATCCGCTGTTGCGCGCGCTGGCCCAGGCCGCCGGCGTCGCCGATGCGCAGGCGCCGCGGGTCGATGCGCTGGTCGACCTGCGTCAGTTGCGCGCGCCCGAGCAGTTTGTCGGCGAGGTGGTGCAGCCGCTGCTGCAGGCGTTGCGCGATGGCGAGCTGCAGCAACTGCAGCTGGATTTCGAGGACGGCACCTGTTTCCGCATCGCCCCCGCGCAACGCTGGCGCCTGTGGCGGCGGCCGCTGCCGCGCCTGGACGCATGAGTTTCAGCGCGCGCATCGTGCGGCGGCCCGCGGCGGCCGCGGCCGGCCCGTGGCATGAGGCCACCTTGCCGCTGCTGCGGCGCATCTACGCCGCGCGCGGCGCCCACGACAGCGGCCTGGCGCAGCCCAAGCTGGCGCAACTGCTGCCGCCGGATGCGCTGAGCGGCATCGACGCCGCAGTGGAATTGCTGGCCGAGGCCATCGCCGCGGGCAAGCGCATCCTGGTGGTCGGCGATTTCGATTGCGACGGCGCCACCGCCTGCGCAGTGGCGGTGCGCGGGCTGCGCCTGCTCGGCGCCGCGCAGGTGCTGCATGCGGTGCCCAACCGCATGGTCCATGGCTATGGACTGTCGCCGGCGCTGGTCGCGGAACTGGCGCCGTTGCAGCCGGACCTGCTGGTGACGGTGGACCACGGCATCGCCTGCCATGCTGGCGTCGTCGCGGCCAAGGCGCTGGGCTGGCAGGTGCTGGTCACCGACCACCACCTGCCGGGTCCGGCCTTGCCGCCGGCCGACGCCATCGTCGACCCGAACCTGGCTGGCGACGTGTTCCCGAGCAAGATGCTGGCCGGCGTCGGGGTGATCTTCTACGTGCTGTTGGCGCTGCGCCGGCACCTGCGCGTGCGCGGCGCGTTCGTGGCGGCACCGCCGGACCTGAGTGTGTTGCTGGACCTGGTCGCGGTCGGCACCGTCGCCGACCTGGTGCCGCTGGATCCCAACAACCGCGCGCTGGTCTCGGCCGGTTTGCGCCGGTTGCAGCGTGGCGAAGGTTGCCTCGGCCTGCGCGCCCTGATCGAAGCCAGCGGCCGCGACCCGGCGCGGCTCAGCGCCAGCGACATCGGCTTCGCCCTGGCACCGCGGCTCAACGCCGCCGGCCGCCTCGAGGACATGGCCCTGGGCATCGAGTTGTTGCTGTGCGAGGACCCGCAACAGGCGCGCACGATCGCCGCGACGCTGGAGGAGATCAACGCCGAGCGCCGCGCCGTGCAGCAGCAGATGACCGACGAGGCCGAAGCGGTGGTGGCGCAGGCGCTGCTGGCCGCGCCCGAGCAGCCGCCGGTGGCGGTGTGCCTGTTCGATGCGCAGTGGCATCCCGGCGTGATCGGCCTGGTCGCCTCGAAGATGAAGGACCGCCTGCACCGGCCGGTGATCGCCTTCGCCCCGGCCGAGCCGGGCAGCACCCAGTTGCGCGGCTCGGCGCGTTCGATCCCCGGCTTCCACATCCGCGACGCGATGGCGGCGGTGGAGGCGCAGCGGCCGGGCCTGATGGAGAAGTTCGGCGGCCATGCCATGGCCGCGGGCCTGAGCCTGCCGCAGGACGCGCTGGCCGAGTTCGAGCAGGTGTTTCGCGACCATGCCTTGGCCAGCCTGGACGCGGAACTGCTGCAGGCCGAACTGCTCAGCGACGGCGCGCTGGAGCCGCACGAGCTGGACCACCACCATGCCGAGGCGCTGCGCCAGGGCGGACCATGGGGGCAGGGCTTTCCGGAGCCGCTGTTCGATGGCGAATTCGAAGTAGTGCAGTGGCGCGTGCTGAAGGAGCGCCACCTCAAGCTGAGCCTGCGCTGTCCTGGCCGTGCCGCGCCCTTGAACGCGATCCACTTCAACGGCTGGCACGGCCGCGAACCGGGCCGCCGCGTGCACATCGCCTATCGGCTGGTCGCCGACGACTACCGCGGCGGCGATGCGGTGCAACTGGTGGTGGAGTACTGTCTGCCGTTGGATGGCTGAGCAGTTGGCGGTCTGACGCTGGGCGTGGTGCCGGACCCTCACCCCAACCCCTCTCCCGGAGGGGGAGGGGCTTTGCTTTCCCTTCTCCCGCCGGGACCATGGCCCCCTTCTTGGGGGAAGGTGCCCCGCAGGGGCGGATGAGGGTACGGGCGCAGCCTCGCATCGCCAAAGCGCTGCGCCTTGCGCCGGACCCTCACCCCAACCCCTCTCCCGATGGGAGAGGGACTTGCGCGTCGCCTGAGTCTGGAGGCACACAAGCAACCCCATCGCGTCACGGCGGACGTTCAAGCCATACCGTCCCAGCAAGGAGCGATCCATGCCGTCCACCATGCGCAGAAGCGTGTACGTGTTGTTGCTTTCGTTGTCGTTACTCGCCGCGGTTTCGGCCGGGGCGCAGTCCGCGCCGCAGCGGCAATTGGTCGCGCCGTTGCTGCACACCGACGCCGGCGAACGTCCGGTCGAACTGCGCTCGGCGACCGTGCGTGCGCATGCCGCCGCTGGCCTGGCCGAAACCACGGTGGAGCTGGAGTTCTTCAATCCCAACGCGCGCGTGCTGGAAGGGCAGCTGACGTTCCCGCTGCGCGAGGGGCAGCAACTCAGCGGTTTCGCCCTGGACGTCGACGGGCAGATGCGCGACGCGGTGCCGGTACCCAAGGCGCGCGGGCGCCAGGTGTTCGAAGCGGTCGAGCGGCGCGGCGTGGATCCGGGCCTGCTCGAGCAGACCGCCGGCAACCAGTTCCGGCTGCGCGTCTACCCGCTGCCGGCGCATGGCAGCCGCCATGTGCGCCTGGTCTATCGCGAATCGCTACAGCGTACCGCCGCCGGCTGGCAATGGCGCTTGCCGCTGGCGTATGCGGTCGGCGCGCGGTCGCTGCAGATCGCGCTGAGTACCCAGGCCGCGCCTGATGAACGCGCGGCGACGCCCGGCATGCGGCTGCTGCCGACGGCGGACGGTGGCTACGCCGCGTCCTGGTCCGGCAGCCCGGCGCAGTTGCCGTCGGAGCTGGTGCTGTCGCTGCGCGCAAGCGCCACGCCGCGCGTGGCGACCGGTCTCCACGATGGCCAGCGCTACTTCCAGGCGCTGGTGCCGATCGCCGACCTGCATGGCCCGCGCCCACTACCGCAACGCATCGGCCTGCTCTGGGATGCGTCGGGTTCGGCACGGCAGCGCGACATTCCGGCCGAACTGGCCTTGCTGCAGCGCTATTTCGCCGCGGTCGGCACCGCCCAGGTCGATCTGATCGTGCTGCGCGACCGTGCCGCGGCGCCGCGCAGGTTCCAGGTGCGCAACGGCGACTGGAGCGCCCTGAAGGCGGCGTTGCAGGCCGAGCAGCCCGACGGCGCCAGTGCGCTGGGCGCCTGGCAACCGGCGGCGCAGGTGCAGGAGTATCTGTTGTTCAGCGATGGCCTGGGCAACTACGGCGCGCAGACCATGCCGACGCTGGCGCCGGGACAGCGCCTGTATGCGATCGACTCGGCCGGCGTGCACGCCGATGCCGCGCGCCTGGCGGCGATCGCGGAAGCGCGCGGCGGACGCGCGATCGCATTGCAGGGCCTGCCGGACGTGCAACTGGCCAGTGAGCGGCTGTTGCGGCGTGGCGGCGAACTGGTCGCGCTGGACGGTAGCCAGGTCGCCGATCTGGTCGCCGATTCGCGCGACGCCGACGATGGCTACCTGCGCATCGCGGGGCGCCTGCTCGGCACCGATGCGACGCTGCACCTGGAGATCGCCACCGCCGCCAGCACCCGACGCCTGAGTCTGCCGTTGCGCGAGGCGGAGGAAGTTCCAGGCGACCTGGTGCCGGGCGCCTGGGCACGGGCCATGTTGCGCAGCCTGTCCGCCGATCCGCAGGGATCGGCCGCGCGCCGTCAGGCGCTGGCGACGCGCTTCGGGCTGGTCAGCGCCGACACCTCGTTGCTGGTGCTGGAGAATGCCGACGACTACGCCCGCTATGGCATCCCGGCGCCCCCGGCGCTGCGTGCGGCGGTGGCGGGTGCGCAGGTGCGGCAGCAGAAGCTGCAGGACGATACGCGCAAGCGACGCATCGACGCGATCGCCGAAGCGTTCGCGCAGCGTGTCGCCTGGTGGCAGCGGCGCTTTCCCAAGGGCACGCCACCCCACGCCATCGCCGCCGCGGGCAATGCCGACCAGCGGCTGGACGCCAGGGCGCGCGCGCAGAGCTCCATGGCCCTCGCGCCGTCGCCTGCGGCGCCGATGTCGGCGGCCGCACCCGCGCCGCTGGAATTGGCGATCGTCGGCGGCTCCCCC
>NZ_AQOK01000847.1:0-16865 GCF_000364645.1 Xanthomonas sp. SHU 308
GTGCCGAAGCTTGGTTCGGAGCCCGCCACGATCTCCCTGATGCTGCAGCCCTGGCAGCCGGATTCGCCGTATGCGCGGCGCCTGCGGGCGGCCGCGGAGGACGCGGTGTATCCGCTGTACCTGAGCGAACGCGCGGCGCACGCCGACAGCGTGGCGTTCTACCTGGATGTGGCCGATGTGCTGTTCGAGCGCGGCCAGCGCGACCTGGCCCTGCGGGTGCTCTCCAACCTGGCCGAGCTGCAACTGGAAAATCGCCACGTGCTGCGCGTGCTCGGCTACCGGCTGCTGCAGGCCGGTCGCGCCGACCTGGCGGTGCCGGTGTTCGAGCAGGTGCTGCGGCTGGGCGAAGAGGAGCCGCAGAGTTTCCGCGACCTGGGCCTGGCCTATGCCGCGCGCGGCGACGCGCAGGCGGCGATCGCACAGCTGTACCAGGTGGTGGTGCGCGACTGGGACACGCGCTTCGACGGGGTGAGCATGATCGCGCTCAACGAACTGAACGCGATCGTGGCGCGGGCGCCGCGGCCGCTGGACACCGGCGTCGTCGATCCACGGCTGCTGCGCAACCTGCCGCTGGACCTGCGCGTGGTGCTGAACTGGGACAGCGACAACAGCGACATGGACCTGTGGGTGACCGACCCCAATGGCGAGCGCTGCTTTTACGGAAACCGCGCGACCTACCAGGGCGGCCAGCTGTCGCCGGACTTCACCGGCGGCTACGGGCCGGAGGAGTTCTCGCTGCGCACCGCCAAGCCCGGCAAGTACAAGGTGGAAGCGAACTTCTTCGGCGAGCGCCAGCCGCTGGTCACCGGTGCCACCACCTTGCATCTGCAACTGAGCACGGGCTGGGGTACGGCCGCGCAGCGCGACCAGCAGGTGACGCTGCGCCTGACCGAGCGCAAGGAGACGGTGCTGGTCGGCGAGTTCGACGTGCGCTGATCCGCCCGGGGCGCGCCGGTGCGGTCATGCCGGCGCGCTACACTTTGCCGATGTCAGACCCCTCCGGCGCCAGCGCCTATTCCCGTTTCCAGCCCTGGCGCCGCAGTTTCGAGATCGGCTTCTGGGTCGCGCTGACCCTGATCAACGCCACCGCCAACAGCATCACGGTGCTGATCGACATCCGCACCACCGGGCTGCATTTCGCCGCATGGGAGCCGGTGGTCTGGGAGTGGTCCAGCCAACTGATGTTCCTGCTGATCGTGCCGCTGGTGGTGCTGCTGACCCGGCGCTACCCGCTGCACTGGGACACCTGGCGGCGCCGGCTGCCGGGCTACCTGCTGGGCAGCGTGGCGCTGTCGGTGCTGCACGTGGTGGGGATGGTCGCCCTGCGCAGCCTGGTCTACCGCCTGCAGGGCCAGCAGTACGACTTCGGGCCATGGCCGCAGGGGCTGGCCTACGAATACCTCAAGGACGTGCGCAGCCTGGCCTCGATCGCGCTGTGCGTGGAGATGTACCGGTTCCTGTTGCGGCGCTGGCAGGGCGAGGCGGCGCTGCTCGGCGCGCCCGACGCCGGCCCGCCGGTGGGCTCGCTGGAACGGCCGGAGCGCTTCCTGGTGCGCAAGCTGGGCCGCGATTTCCTGGTCGCCGCGGCCGACATCGAGTGGCTGCAGGCCGCCGGCAACTACGTCAACCTGCGCGTGCGCGGCCACGACTACCCGCTGCGCAGCACCATGGCCGCGATCGAGGCGCGGCTGGACCCGGCGCGGTTCGTGCGCATCCACCGCAGCTACATCGTCAACCTGGCCAGCGTGGTCTCGATCGAGCCGCTGGAGGCGGGCGAGGCGCGGGTGCACCTGCGCGACGGCAGCCAGGTGCCGTGCAGCCGCCGCTACCGCGCCGCGCTGCGCGTGGCGGCCGGGGAGGGCGAGGCGGCGACCGTCGAGTAGTCCGGCGGCGCTGTGGCGCGGCGGCCGGAATTGCTAGAATCGCGCTCTTGTCTGCCGGAAACGCCGCAATGATCGAACTCAATCCGATTCGCCACCGCATCGCCGATCTGTCCGATCGGGTGCTGTCGCTACGGGGGTTTCTTTGACTACGACGCCAAGAAGGAGCGTCTAGAGGAAGTCACCCGGGAGCTGGAAAGCCCCGACGTCTGGAACGACCCCGAGCGCGCCCAGGGCCTGGGCCGTGAACGCGCCAGCCTGGAGAAGACCGTCGGCGGCATCGCCAGCGTGCTCGATGGCCTGAACGAGTCGCTGGAATTCCTGGAACTGGCCGAGAGCGAGAACGACGAAGCCACCGCGCAGGCGGTGCTGGCCGACGTCGACCGCTTCCAGGCGCAGGTGGAGAAGCTGGAGTTCCAGCGCATGTTCTCCGGGCAGATGGACGCCAGCAACGCCTTCGTCGACATCCAGGCCGGCGCCGGCGGCACCGAGGCCCAGGACTGGGCCGAGATCCTGCTGCGCATGTACCTGCGCTGGTGCGAGTCGCGCGGCTGGAAGACCGAGCTGATGGAAGTCTCCGGCGGCGAAGTGGCCGGCATCAAGTCCGCCACGCTGCGCGTGGAGGGCGACTTCGCCTACGGCTGGCTGAAGACCGAGACCGGCGTGCACCGGCTGGTGCGCAAGTCGCCGTTCGACTCGGACAACCGCCGCCATACCAGCTTCACCTCGGTGTTCGTGTCGCCGGAAGTGGACGACAACATCGACATCGACATCAACCCGGCCGATCTGAAGACCGACGTGTACCGGTCCTCCGGCGCGGGCGGCCAGCACGTCAACAAGACCGAGTCGGCGGTGCGCATCACCCACGTGCCCACCGGCATCGTGGTGGCCTGCCAGACCGGGCGCAGCCAGCACCAGAACCGCGACAACGCGATGAAGATGCTGGCCGCCAAGCTGTACGAGCTGGAGATCCAGAAGCGCAACGCCGAGCGCGATGCGGTGGAGGCGACCAAGTCCGACATCGGCTGGGGCAGCCAGATCCGCAACTACGTGCTCGACCAGAGCCGGATCAAGGACCTGCGCACCGGCGTGGAGCGTTCGGACACCCAGAAGGTGCTCGACGGCGACCTGGACGAGTTCGTCGAGGCCAGCCTCAAGTCCGGCCTGGAAGCCGGCGCGAAACGCAGCGACGCCTGAACCGGCGGCCTCCGTCCTGGCGACGGAGGCCGTGCGGCGGCACACGGCCCGCCGGCTGGTGCATTCTTTCCCTTCCTCACGCATCCCCCATCCCATGACCGAGCAGACCCCCGCGCCGTCCCTTCCCGTCGACGAGAACAGCCTCATCGCCGAACGGCGCGCCAAACTCGCCGCGCTGCGCGCGCAGGGCGTGGCCTATCCGAACGATTTCCGCCGCAGCGACTTCGCCGGCGATCTGCAGGCCGAGTTCGCCGACACCGAGCGCTGGACCGCCGAGGCGCTGGAGGCCCAGGGCCGCAGCCTGCGCCTGGCCGGGCGCCTGCTGGCCAAGCGGGTGATGGGCAAGGCCAGCTTCGTGCAACTGCAGGACGAGTCCGGGCGCATCCAGCTGTTCCTGCAGGCCAACGCCCTGGGCGAGGCCTACGACGCCTTCAAGGGCTGGGACATCGGCGACATCATCGGCGTGGAAGGCGGGCTGACCCGCACCAAGACCGGCGAGCTGTCGGTCAAGGCCACTGGCCTGCGGCTGCTGACCAAGGCGCTGCGGCCGCTGCCGGACAAGTGGCATGGCCTGTCGGACGTGGAGCAGCGCTACCGCCAGCGCTACGTCGACCTGATCGTGTCGCCGGAGGCGCGCGAGGTGTTCGTCAAGCGCTCCAAGATCATCCGCGCCATGCGCGCCTGGCTGGACGCGCGCCGCTTCCTGGAAGTGGAGACGCCGATGATGCATTACATCCCCGGCGGCGCCACGGCAAAGCCGTTCACCACCCACCACAACGCCCTGGACCTGGACCTGTACCTGCGGGTGGCCCCGGAGCTGTACCTGAAGCGCCTGGTGGTCGGCGGCCTGGAACGGGTCTACGAAATCAACCGCAATTTCCGCAACGAAGGCGTCAGCACCCGGCACAATCCGGAATTCACCATGATGGAGCTGTACGAGGCCTACGCCACGTACCACGAGGTGATGGACCTGACCGAGAACGTCATCCGCGACGTCGCCCGCGAGGTGCTGGGCACCACCCAGGTGCACTGGGACGGCGCCGACATCGACCTGGCGCCGGCGTTCCGCCGCTGGCGCATGGACGAGGCGGTGCGCCACCACAACCCGGAGATCAGCGCCGCCGACTGCACCGACCGCGAGGCCCTGCTGCGCCATTGCGAGCGGCTGAAGATCCGCACCAAGCCGTCCTACGGCTGGGGCAAGCTGCTGCTGGAGATCTTCGAGGCCACGGTCGAGCACACCCTGATCCAGCCGACCTTCATCACCGACCACCCGGTCGAGGTGTCGCCGCTGGCCCGCTCCAGCGACACCGAGCCGGGCTATACCGACCGCTTCGAGCTGTTCATCAATGGCAAGGAAATCGCCAACGGCTTCTCCGAGCTCAACGACCCGGAAGACCAGGCGGCGCGGTTCCAGGCCCAGGTGGCGGCGAAGGATGGGGGCGACGACGAGGCCATGCATTTCGACGCCGACTACATCCGGGCGCTGGAAGTCGGGCTGCCGCCGACCGGCGGCCTGGGCATCGGCATCGACCGACTGGTAATGTTGCTCACCGGCAGCAGCTCGATCCGTGACGTGCTGCTGTTTCCGTACATGCGTCCGGAGGCTTAACCTAGCCGCGGACGAGGTGGCGCGGTTCTTGCACCAGGCGTTGCACGCAAAAGGAAGTGAGGTGGACGGGCCGGGGTGAGTCAGCGTCGGCGCGTTCCCGTTGTCGTCTCAGCAGCCCGCGCAGATGCGACGGGCGGAGGATTGCAGATGCATGATGCCAGCATGAGCCTCTCCGGCGCGTCCTCGAACGGGGACCGTCTCCACTGGGCGGACGGAAGCGACAATCGTTTGAACATCGTCATCGTCGACGATCAAACCTCCGCGCGGACGATGCTGCGGCATGTCATCGAGGACATCGCCCCGGAACTGACCGTGCGCGACTTCGGCGACTCGCAGGCCGCGCTGGCCTGGTGCGAGGCCGGCAAGGTCGACCTGTTGCTGCTCGACTACCGCATGCCGGGCATGGACGGGCTGGAGTTCGCGCGGCGCCTGCGCCGGCTGCCCAAGCACCGCGACATCCCGATCATCCTGATCACCGTGGTCGGCGACGAGCCGATCCGCCAGGCGGCGCTGGAAGCGGGGGTGATCGACTTCCTGGTCAAGCCGATCCGCCCGCGCGAGCTGCGCGCGCGTTGCCACAACCTGCTGCAGCTGCGGCTGCAGAGCGAGAACATCAAGCAGCGCGCGATGTCGCTGGAGCAGCGCCTGCTGGCCAGCATGCGCGAGGTCGAGGAACGCGAGCGCGAGACCCTGTCGCGGCTGGCGCGGGCCATCGAGTACCGCGACGTCGGCACCAGCGCCTACCTGGAACGCATGGCGCACGTGGCCGGGCTGATCGCCGAGCAACTGGGCCTGTCCGAGGACGAGGTGCGGGTCATCGAGATGGCCGCGAGCCTGCACGACATGGGCAAGATCGCCATTCCCGACGCGGTGCTGCTCAAGCCGGGCAAGCTCAACGAGGACGAGATGGCGGTGATGCGCATGCACCCGCGCATCGGCTACGAACTGCTCAGCGGCAGCCAGAACCGTTTCATTCAGGTCGGCGCGCTGATCGCCCTGCGCCACCATGAGCGCTACGACGGCAGCGGCTACCCGGACGGCCTGGTCGGCGAGGCGATTCCGCTGGAAGCGCGGATCGTGGCGGTCGCCGACGTGTTCGACGCGCTGATCTCGCCGCGCCCCTACAAGGAAGCCTGGACCATGGATGCGACGCTGGCCTATCTCTACGCCCAGCGCGGTCGCCTGTTCGACCCGCGCTGCGTGGACGCGCTGTTCCGCGGCCGCGAGCAGCTGCAGGTGATCTGCGAGAAATTCTCCACCGCCTCGGCGCGACCAGGAGTCTGACATGACCTCGGCGATCACGTGGGTGCGGCAACGGTTCGCGGAGCGCAAGGATACCGAGCATGCGCAGGCCCTGGTGCGAATCGTCCTGATCTCCATCATCCTGAGCTACGTGTTGCTGCCGGGTCCGCGCGCGACCTTGCCGATGCGCGAGTATTTGAACGTGGTCGCCGTGGTGTCGTCCGGTCTGGTGCTGTCGCTGGGCGTGCTGGCCTGGCTGCTGTGGCGGCCGGAGCGTTGCGACACGCGACGGATCATCGGCATGATCGCCGACTACGGCCTGATCGCCGCGGCCATGATCGGCATGGGCGAGCCGCTGGCCTGGATGTACGTCGTGGTGCTGTGGGTGACGGTCGGCAACGGTTTGCGCTACGGCAACCGGTATCTGTATCTGGCGGTGGCCATGGGGGTGACCAGCTTCGGCACCACCGTGCTGGTGACACCCTACTGGCGCAACAACCTTGGGCTGGGGATCGGTCTGGTCGTCGGCCTGCTGGCGGTGCCGCTCTATCTGTCTGGGCTGCTGCGGCAGTTGACCCAGGCCACCAAGGAAGCGCAGCGCGCCAACGAGGCGAAGAGCCGCTTTCTGGCCAACATGAGCCATGAGTTCCGCACGCCGCTCAATGGCCTCTCGGGCATGACCGAGGTGCTGTCGACAACCAGGCTCGATGCCGAGCAGCGCGAGTGCGTCAGCACCATCCAGGCCTCTGCCAAGAGCCTGCTCTCGCTGGTGGAAGAGGTGCTGGACATCTCCGCCATCGAGGCCGGAAAGGTCCGCGTCGACAAGAGCGCCTTCTCGCTGCGCGAGACCGTGGAGCAGATCGGGCTGATCCTGCAGCCGCAGGCGCGGGCCAAGGCGATCGGCTATTTCGTCGACATCGCTGCCGAAGCGCCGAACCATCTGCTGGGCGACGCGGGTCACCTGCGCCAGGTGCTGCTGAATCTGGCCGGGAACGCGATCAAGTTCACCGATTCCGGTCGCGTCGACGTGCGGGTCAAGCTGCTGCGCAGCGACGCGGAGCGGACGTGGCTGAGTTTCGATATTGTCGATACCGGTATCGGGGTGCCGGAATCGATGCGATCGCGGTTGTTCGATGCGTTCGAGCAGGCGGATGTGGGGCTGGCCCGGCGCTACGAGGGCACCGGGCTAGGGACCACGATCGCCAAAGGCCTGGTGGAATCGATGGGCGGCAGTATCGGCTATCAGGAGAACCTGCCGCGCGGCAGCCGGTTCTGGTTCGATCTGCCTTTCGAGATCGCTGCGAGCAGCGTCGAGGAAGCGCCGGAAACGGAAGCGGCTGCCGCCGAACATCCCGAGGAAAACGGTCAGCCCGGGAACGTCATCGCCTTTTCCGATCCCTTCCTGCGCCACCGTGCACGCATCCGCAGCATGCGCATTCTGGTGGCCGACGATCATGCCGCCAATCGCATGGTGCTGCAGCGCCTGCTGCAGAAGGCCGGTCACCGTCCGATCTGCGTCGAAGGGGCCGAATCGGTGCTGGACGCCTTGGCGGAGAGCGAGTTCGACGGGGTCATCGTCGATCTGCACATGCCGGGCATGAGCGGATTGGACATGCTGAAGCAGTTGCGGATCATGCAGGCCGGCGGCCCGCGGACGCCTGTGGTGGTGCTCAGCGCGGACGTCACGCCCGATGCGATCCAGCGTTGCGAGCAGGCCGGTGCGCACACGTTCCTGGCCAAGCCGGTGGTGGCCAGCCGTTTGCTGGATACCCTGGCCGACATCGCGGTGGAAGGACGTCTGCGCGGTTCGGGCGAGGCTCAGGTCAGGCAGTTGAGTGCCACCGCCGAAGGGGTGCTGGATTCCTCTGTGCTCGACGAACTGGCGGGGCTGGGCATGGGCGAGGGATTCGAGCGCGAATTCATTTCGCAGTGCCTCAACGACGCCGAAGGCTGTCTGGGCGGCATGCAGATCGCAGGCGACGCGGAGCATTGGGAACGCCTGCGCGAACATGCCCACGCGATCAAGGGCGTGGCGAGCAATCTGGGTCTGATCCGGTTGGCCAGCCTCGGTGGCGAACTGATGCAGATGGCGGAATGGCAGATGCGCAGCGAATGGCGCTCCCGATTGATGGCACTCAATGCCAGTCTGACCGAGGGCAGGGAAGTACTCGAGGCGCGCGCGCGCCGCAGCGCCAGTTCCGAAGAGAACGAGCTGCGCTGACGCCCGCAGTAGGGCCCGGGCATGGCACCGGGCCGACCACTGATCGCAGACCGCTGACGTCTTGCCCTAGGCTGCGACGTCCCGCGCACGCCTGGTCTGCGCGCGTACCAGCCGATCCATCGTGCGCAGCGATTTCTCGTCCAACGCCAACGCGGAGTCGACCCAGATGTCGGTGATCGCCTGCAGTTCCTGCAGCGTCACGGGTTGCGCCAGATTGCGCACGGCGTTCATCGCCAGGTACGACTGCGGGTTGCGGCGCTGGTCGTGGATGAGTTGCTTCACGCGGTCGATGCCCTGATTCCGCGGGACCAGCACATCGACGATGCCCATCGCATGCATCTGCTCGCTGCTGTAGAGGTCGGCGCTCAGAATGATCCGTTCGGCGACATGCGGAGCGACCCGCTTGCACAGGAACGAATAAGCGCCCATGCCGGGAATCAGCCCGAAAATCGCCTCGGGCAAGCCCATGGTGACGCCTTCCTCCGCAACGATGGTGTGGCAGGCCAACGCCATCTCAAGCCCCCCGCCCAGCGTATCGCCCTGCAGCAGGGCGATGGTGCGCACATCGCCCGACAGGCCGCGATGCAGTTGGTGGACGCCGCTGACGCAGCGATAGGCGTAGTCGAGCAGTTGCGCACGGTCCTTGCGGCGGATGAGGTCGGAAAAAAGCGCGAGATCGCCGCCGAGGTTGAAGACATTGGCGTCCGAGGCGATGACCAGATGCTGCAGCACGCTCTTCCTGGGCGCCTGCGATCGCGTCGTCATGACCTCCAGCGCTGCCAGGACGTCATCGAGCATCTGGCTATGGAAGCAGGGACGCGTTCCGAGTTGCGGATTCGCATGCATGTACAGCCAATGGCTATCGTCGTCGCCGTCCGCATCGATGCGGATGCTGGAGTAGGCGCGGGTACGGGGCAGCGTGTCGATCGTGCTCATGGCGGGCTCTCGGAAAGACGCCCGCGGAGATGGCGTGGCGCAGCGGGCGAGTGCGTTTCCACTCGGCGGATGCTACACCCGGGTGCCGCGGCCGGAACTCGCCCCGCCAGCGCCTGCACGGGCGCCGCGTGGGTGCCCGTCGGACCTGCTTATTGCGGCGGCGGCGCGTCGCGCAGTTCGCGCCGCAGGATCTTGCCCACGTTGGTCTTGGGCAACTCCTTGCGGAACTCGACGATGCGCGGATGCTTGTAGCCGGTGAGGTTGGCGCGGGCGTGCGCCTTCACCTCCTCGGCGGTCAGGTTGGGGTCCTTCTTCACGATCACCACCTTGACCGCCTCGCCGGATTTTTCGTCCGGCACACCGACCGCGGCCACTTCCAGCACGCCGGGCATCATCGCGATGACGTCCTCGACCTCGTTCGGATACACGTTGAAGCCGGACACCAGGATCATGTCCTTCTTGCGGTCGACGATATAGAAGAAGCCCTGCGGATCCATCCGCGCCATGTCGCCGGTGTGCAGCCAGCCGTCGGCGTCGATGGCGCTGGCGGTTTCCTCCGGACGGCGCCAATAGCCCTTCATCACCTGCGGCCCGCGGATGCACAGCTCGCCGACCTCGCCATGGGCGAGGACCTGGCCCTGGTCGTCCTTGACGCAGGCGTCGGTGGACGGGATCGGCAGGCCGATCGCGCCGTTGTATTCGGTCAGGGTCAGCGGGTTGATGCAGGCCGCCGGCGAGGTCTCGGTGAGGCCGTAGGCTTCGACCAGGGTGACCCCGGTGACCTGCTTCCAGCGCTCGGCCACCGCGCGTTGCACCGCCATGCCGCCGCCGAGGGTGAACTTCAGCGAGGAGAAATCCACCTTGTCGAAGCCGGGGGTGTTGAGCAGGCCGTTGAACAGGGTGTTGACGCCGGTGAAGGCGGTGAAGCGGGTCTTCTGCAGCTCCTTGACGAAGCCCGGCATGTCGCGCGGATTGCTGATCAGGTGGTTGAGCCCGCCGAGCTTCATGAAGACCAGCCCGTTCGCGGTCAGCGCGAAGATGTGGTACAGCGGCAGCGCGGTGATGATGACTTCCTTGCCTTCCTCCAGCTTGCCGGTCGCCGAGATCCAGGCGCCGGCCTGCAGCATGTTGGCGACCAGGTTGCGGTGGGTCAGCATCGCGCCCTTGGCCACGCCGGTGGTGCCGCCGGTGTACTGCAGGAAGGCGATGTCGTCCGGTTCGATGTCGATCTGAGGCAGCGTGTGCAGGCGGCCCAGCGTCAGCGCGTCGCGGAAGCGGATCGCGTTGGGGATGTCGTAGTCCGGCACCAGCTTCTTGACGTACTTCAGCACGAAGTTGACCAGCGGGCCCTTGGGGAAGCCCAGCATGTCGCCCAGGCCGGTGGTGATGACCTGTTTGACGGGGGTATCGGCGAGCACTTCCTGCACGGTGGTACCGAAGTTGTCGATCACCACCAGGGCGCTGGCGCCGGAGTCGATCAGCTGGTGGCGCAGTTCGCGCGGGGTGTACAGCGGATTGACGTTGACCACGGTCATGCCGGCCAGCAGCACGCCGAAGGTGGCGATGGGGTACTGCAGGCAGTTGGGCATCATCAGGGCGACGCGGTCGCCTTTCTTGAGCTGCAGTTCGCCCAGCAGGTAGCCGGCGAATTGCCGGGCCAGTTCGCCGGCCTCGCGGTAGGTCAGGGTCTTGCCGAAGTTGCAGTAGGCGGGGCGGTCTCCGAACTTGGCCACGGAGCTTTCGAACACCGCGGCGACGGAGCGGTACTCGTCGACGTTGATGTCGGCGCCAACGCCGGCCGGATAACTCTGCAACCACGGACGATCCAGACTCATATTCCCCCTCCAGGAAACGTAGTGATGTGTGCGGCGCGGACAGTATCCATCAGAACCGACGACAGCAGCATACCGTTCCGTAGGGCAAAGGCGAACAGGGCAGGGCCGCAGGCTGCGGCGCCGCGTCGGCGGCGCGCGGCCACCACTGGCGCGCGCGCGTGGGCGGTGCCGGCCCGAGCAATGCTGCCACGCGCAGCCCGGCGGCAGCGCCACTGCGGGTTAGGTCCGGCTCAGCGCGTGCGGCGCACCGGTGCGCCATCGGCGACGTAGTACGGCGCGGTGCTGCGTGGCAGCGCCTGGCGGCCGCGGATGCGGTCGGCCAGCTTCTCGGCGATCATGATCGTCGGCGCGTTGAGATTGCCGGTCACCACCTGCGGCATGATCGAGGCATCGACGATGCGCAGGCCTTCGAGGCCGTGCACGCGTCCCTGGCCGTCCACCACCGCCATCGGATCGTCGGCGTGGCCCATCTTGTTCGAGCACGACGGGTGGTAGGCGGTCTCTGCGTGTTCGCGCACGAACGCGTCGATCTGCGCGTCGCTGCGCAGTTCGCTCCCCGGCGAGATCTCGCGGCCGCTGTACGCCGCCAGCGCCGGCTGCGCGAAGATCTCGCGGGTGATCCGCACCGCGGCGCGGAACTCGCGCCAGTCCTGTTCTTGCGACATGTAGTTGAACAGGATGCTCGGATGCTGACGCGGGTCCTTGGAGACGATGTGGATGCGGCCGCGGCTGGGCGAGCGCATCGACCCCACGTGCATCTGGAAGCTGTGCGTCTTGATCGGGTTGGAGCCGTTGTAATTGATCGCCACCGGCAGGAAGTGGTACTGCAGGTTCGGCCAGGCGAAGTCCTCGTGGCTGCGGATGAAGCCGCCGGCCTCGAACTGATTGCTGGCGCCGATGCCGGTGCCCAGGAACAGCCATTGCGCACCGATCGCCGGCTGGTTGTACAGCTTCAGCGCCGGTGCCAGCGACACCGGCTGCCTGCATTCGTACTGCAGGTACATTTCCAGGTGATCCTGCAGGTTGGCGCCGACGCCGGGCAGGTGGTGGACCAGCTCGATGTCCAGCCCGCGCAACAGGTCGGCCGGGCCGACGCCGGAGCGCTGCAGGATCTGCGGCGAGGCGATGGCGCCGCCGCACAGCAGCACTTCGCGGCGGGCGGTGGCGCGCTGCAGCACGTCGTTGCGCAGCCACTGCACGCCGATGGCGCGTTTGCCGGAGAACAGGATGCGGTCGGTCAGCGCGTGGGTGACGATGGTCAGGTTCGGCCGCGATCTGGCCAGATCCAGGTAGCCGCGTGCGGTGCTGGAGCGGCGCCCGTGCGGCGTCACCGTGCGGTCCATCGGGCCGAAGCCTTCCTGCTGGTAGCCGTTGAGGTCGTCGGTGCGCGGGTAGCCGGCCTGCACGCCGGCTTCGATCATCGCCGCGAACAGGGGGTTGTTGCCGGACTTTGGCGTGGTCACGCGCAGCGGACCGTCGCCGCCGTGGTAGTCGTTGGCACCGATGTCGCGGGTTTCGGCCTTGCGGAAATAGGGCAGGCAGTCCAGGTAGGTCCAGTCTTCCAGGCCCGGCATGCCGGCCCAGTTGTCGTAGTCCATCGCGTTGCCGCGGATGTAGCACATGCCGTTGATCAACGAGGAGCCGCCCAGGCCCTTGCCGCGGCCGCAGTCCATGCGGCGGTGGTTCATGAACGGCTCCGGGTCGGTCTTGTACGCCCAGTTGTAGCGCCGGCCCTGCAGCGGGAAGGCCAGCGCGGCCGGCATCTGGGTGCGGAAGTCGAGGCGGTAGTCGGGGCCGCCGGCTTCCAGCAACAGCACGCTGACATCGGCATCCTCGGTCAGCCGCGTGGCCAGCACGTTGCCGGCCGAGCCGGCGCCGATGATGATGTAGTCGTACGCTTGGGCAGTCTTCATGACGGTTCTCCAGCAGGCCGGGGCGCGCTGCGCGCAGGCGTCCCGGCGGAAGGTCGGATCGGCGCGTCGGCCGGACGAGGGGGGCGCGGCTCAGAACACGCTGGCGTAGTCGCCCAGTTCGACCTGCACCGACTTGACGCGGGTGTAGTGGGCCAGGGTCGAGAGGCCGTTCTCGCGGCCGACGCCCGATTCCTTGTAGCCGCCGACCGGCATTTCGGCCGGCGATTCGCCCCAGGTGTTGATCCAGCAGATGCCGGCTTCCAGGCGGTGGATGATGCGGTGGGCGCGGCTGATGTCCTTGCTGACCACGCCGGCGGCCAGGCCGAAGCTGGTGGCGTTGGCGCGGCGGATCGCCTCTTCCTCGTCGTCGTAGGCGAGCAGGCTCATCACCGGCCCGAAGATCTCTTCCCTGACGATGCGCATGTCGTCGCGGCAGTCGGAGAACACGGTCGGCAGCACGTAGGCACCGTCGGCCAGCGCGCCTGCGCTGGCGCGGCCGCCGCCGATCAGCAGGCGCGCGCCTTCGGCCTTACCGCTGTCGATGTAGCGCAGCACATTCTCCATGTGCGCAAAGCTGGTCAGCGGGCCGAAGTTGGTGGCGGCCGCCATCGGGTCGCCGATGCGGATGCGCTGCACGCGCTCGACCAGCGCCGCCTCGAACGCGGCCAGCATGCGGCGCGGCACGAACACGCGGGTGCCGTTGGTGCAGACCTGGCCGGAGCTGAAGAAGTTGGCCATCACCGCGATGTCGGCGGCGCGGTCCAGGTCGGCGTCGTCGCAGATCAGCAACGGCGACTTGCCGCCCAGTTCCATGGTCACTTCCTTCAGCGAGGAGGCGGCCGCGGCGGCCATCACCTTCTTGCCGGTGGCCACGCCGCCGGTGAAGGAGATCTTCTCGATCGCCGGATGCTCGGTCAGCCAGTTGCCGATCTCGCGGCCCGGGCCCTGCACCACGTTGAACACGCCGTCCGGCACGCCGGCCTCGGTGTAGAGCTTGGCCAGCTCCAGCACGCTCAGCGGGGTGACTTCGGACGGCTTGAACACCATCGCGTTGCCCGCGGCCAGCGCCGGGGCCGATTTCCACAGGGCGATCTGGATCGGATAGTTCCAGGCACCGATGCCGGCGACCACGCCCAGCGGCTCGCGGCGGGTGTAGAAGAAGCTCGATGCGCGCAGCGGCAACTGGATGCCTTCGATCGCGGTGGCCAGGCCGGCGTAGTACTCCAGGACGTCGGCGCCGGTGACGATGTCCACGCTGGTGGTCTCGCTCAGCGCCTTGCCGGTGTCCAGGGTTTCCAGCCGGGCCAGGGCGTCGTTGCGCGCGCGCAGCAGATCCACGGCGCGGCGCAGGATGCGCGAGCGCTCCATCGCGGTCATCGCGGCCCAGACCTTCTGGCCTGCGGCCGCGCTCTGCACGGCGCGCTCGACGTCGGCCTGGCTGGCGATCTGCACCTCGGCCAGGACCTGGCCGTTGGCCGGATTGACGGTCTGGAAGGTCCTGCCGCTGCTGGCATCGACCAGGCGACCGTGGATGTAGAGCTGTTGGACGGGAAGGGCGGTCATGGGGGCTCCTGGAAAGGCGGTGGGCGCGGCAGGCACGCGTCAGGGCGTGTCGGCCCGCAGTTGGAAGTCGATGTATTCGTAGGCGATGCGCTGCGCCTTGCCGGTATCGAAGGCGGCGCCGACCAGGCTGCCGCGCAACCACAGGCCGTCGATCATCGCGGCCAGCCCGCGCGCGGACTGGCGCGCCTGCGCCCGCGGCAGCGCCCGGTTGAACTGATGGCACAGGTTGGAGAACAGGCGCTGATCGTTGGCCCGCTGCAGCCGCGCCAGTTCCGGCTGGTGCATGCTCGCGGCCCAGAAGGTCAGCCAGACGCGCATGGCCGCGCCGTTGACCTGGCTGTCGTCGAAATTGCCATCGACGATGGCGCGCAGTTGCGCACGCGGGGTGTCCTCGGACGCGCCGCGGCAGCGCGACACCGCGGCGCGCAGATCGCGCAGGATCTGCCGCATCGCGGCATTGAGCAGGCCGTCCTTGTCGCCGAAGTAGTGGGCGACGATGCCGCTGGAAAGCCCGGCCTTCCTGGCGATGGTGGCGACGGTCGCATCGGCCATGCCGATCTCGTCGATGGTCTGGAAAGTGGCACGGATCAGCTGCTCGCGGCGGATCGGTTCCACGCCTTTCTTGGGCATCGCGGCTCCACGGTCTTCGATCCCACGGGATCGGCTGGCGGCCATTATGCTTTTTATTGATTGAACGTTCAATCAATAAACCATACGATGCACCCGCCCCCACGCCATGGGCCCGGTTTCCGGTCCGGCCTTGCCCATGCGCCCATCCGGACCGATGAGACAACTGCATGTCTTTCCAGGCTCCTCCCAAGCGCTCGGCCCTGCGCCTGAATCGCTTCGTGTTCTTCAGCGCATCGCTGTCCATCGGCGTGCTCGGGCTGCTCACCGTGCTCTTCCCCGAGGCCAGCGAACACTGGCTGCAATGGGCGCAGGCCGGGGTGTCGGCCGGTTTCGGCTGGTGGTACATGGTGTTGATCGTGGCGTGCCTGGGGTTCGTGCTGTGGCTGGCGGCTTCGCCGTACGGGCGCATCCGCCTGGGCCGCAACGACGAAGTGCCGGCGTTCGGCTACGTGGCCTGGGTGTCGATGCTGTTTTCCGCCGGTATCGGCATCGCGCTGCTGTACTACGGTGCCTACGAGCCGCTGGATCATTTCCTGAGCCCGCCCGGACAGCCTGGCGGCACCGCGGCGGCCGCGCGCGAGGCGCTGGTGCTGACCTTTCTGCACTGGGGGCTGCACGGCTGGGCGCTGTACGCGCTGGTGGGCGTGGCGCTGGGGTATTTCGCCTATCGCCGCAACCTGCCGCTGGCGTTGCGCTCGGCATTGCAGCCGGTCTTCGGCGACCGCGTGCATGGCCGCATCGGCGACATGGTGGATGGCTTCGGCATCCTGGCCACGCTGATCTCCATGGTCACCAACCTGGGCATCGGCGCGCTGGTGCTGCAATCGGGCCTGGTCTACCTGTTCGGCCTGCCCAATACCCCGCAGGTGCTGGTGCTGATCGTGCTGGCGATGATGGCGGTGGCGACGCTGGGCGTGGTCGCCGGGGTGGAGAAGGGCATCGCCTGGCTGTCCAACCTCAATGTGCGCCTGCTGTGCGTGCTGCTGCTGTTCGTGCTGTGCACCGGGCCGACCCTGCACCTGCTGGACGGCCTGGTGCAGAACACCGGCGACTATCTGGCCGCGTTCGTGCGCAAGAGCTTCGAGATGTATCTCAACGATCGCAACGGGCGCACCTGGCTCGGCTCGTGGACGCTGTTCTATTGGGCGTGGTGGATCGCCTGGGCGCCGTTCGTGGGGCTGTTCGTCGCCCGGATCTCGCGCGGCCGCACCATTCGCGAGGTGATTCTGGGGGTGTTGCTGATCCCGCTGGGTTTCACCCTGGCGTGGTTGTCGATCTTCGGCAACACCGCGATCGATCTGGTGCTCAACCATGGCCAGGCGGTTCTGGGCCAGGTGGCGCAGCACGATGCGGCGATGACCCTGTTCAAGCTGCTGGAATATCTGCCCGCCGCGCCGTACGTGGCCGGCGCCGCGGTGGTGATCGGCTTCGTGCTGTTCCTGACCCCGGTGGATTCGGGCACCTTGATGATCGCCAACCTGTGTACGCGTCGGGTCGAGGGCGGCACGGAGGACGAGCACGATGCGCCGATCTGGCTGCGCGTGTTCTGGGCGGCGGGCATCACGGTGGCCAGCATCGGACTGCTGCTGGCCGGCAACTTCACCGCGATGCAGACCGCGGTGGTGCTGTGCGGCCTGCCGTTCTCGTTCATCCTGGTGCTGTACATGATCGGCTTGCTGCGCGCCTTGCGCAGCGACGAGGACGCGCCCTGAGCCACCGCGCAGCGCCCCCGCGCAGTCGCGGGGGCCGGGCTTCCGCTGTCGGACACCCGCGGGCGGATCGGCGCGCAGCCAACTGACGCAGCACGTACTGCAGCAGGCCGCCGTGGTGGGCGAG